>OMRN01000103.1 GCA_900313265.1 uncultured Lachnospiraceae bacterium
GAACAGCAGGAAAACGGCACGGTCTGCTGGTACAATCCCGAAAGCGGTGAGCGGGGAGTGGCCTTCTATGACGGATGTACGGGGCCGCTTTACTACATAAACGGAAAATTCTTTTCGAATGAATTTTCCGCAAACGAAGTGCAGTCTTTCCGTGAAATTTATTCTTTCTGGCCGGACGGAAGCGGAAAAGAAAGTGTTTCGGTCGGAAGCTACAGCTATATTGAGGAAGCCTGGGGAAATCATGATCTGGTTTATACCAATTTCAACGAGGGAACGCTTTCCGTTTACGACGGATTCTTAAATTACAGGGAGTATGATTTTGATCCCTTCGAATACTGTGCACATATTGATGAAGTGGACGGCAAACTTTTGGTTTCCTGCATCAATACGAATACCGATGTATACTATTTCTATATCATCGGTGATGACGGAGTGATGCAGCATCTGTCTTCTTTCTATCATGATAAGTGGTCCGGAACCGCCAACCCGATTGTGGAGCAGGTTTATGCGGAGGACGGATATATTTATATGGGGCTTGGCTGTTATGACCAGACAGGTATTTTTAAGAACTATCTGGTATTCCGTTATCCCGATGTCGGCGGAGAAGCGGAAATTGTTGCGGAGGAAGCCCCGAAAAAGGGCGAAGCAGAGCGCCATCATTTTGTAATCAATGCCATGGGGGAGGTCTTAATCCGTTCCACCGAAGGCGGGGAAGTGATTTTATCAAATGAAACATACGGAGATTTAATCTGGGCTGACAGTACATTCAGTGCAACCATGCTTGCACCGGAATACATCAAAAAAGATCCCGCCAAGGTAAAAGACAAAGAGCAGGCGGTTATTCTTCAGACCGGTGAAGTGGTCGGCAATTCGGCATATATCATTACCGCAACGGCAACCTATGATGCTCCTGCAACGACCGATCATCACAGGGCGTTTCATTTTGACAGTTATTCCTATTCGGTGATTCCGCTTGACAGTGTTAAGTACGGCGGAGATGAGCATGATGAGATTTTTCTTGATGTGGACATTCCGCAAGAGTTATATGATACGGCCGGAAACAGTGACGTAAGCAAATCCGCCATGGAGGCATACGAGCATATCCTGGATATTTATAAAGCGGCTGCCGAAAAGGGATTAAGCTACGAGGAAGCTTATGTGGATCCCATCGAAAGATCGTTATGGGATACCGGCTGGGCACAGGGCCTTGGCGGCGGCGGATACGTTTATTACGATGTGAATAAAGACGGAACGGATGAACTGATTATTCTTTATAACGGTGAAATAAAAGACATTTACGGTTTTGACGGGGAGAAAGCGGTTTTAGCCTTTGGTGTGGCCGAGCGCGAAAGCATTACACTTTACGAGGACGGAAAAATATACAGCGTTTTCGGAACCATGAATTACGCCATGGAAGGCTGGGCGGAGTTTAATCCGAATCTCGGCATGTATTTTAAAACTGCCGAGAAGACCTATACGCCGACCGCCGGAGATCCGAAGGATGTTCAGTATTTTCTAATGTGTGCCGGGGACGGAGAGTGGGAAGAGATTGAGGAAGCATACCGGGAATTCGGAGGCATTCCTGTGTGGGCCTACGAAATAAGCGAAGAAATCACGAAAGAAGAATATGAGGAATTTGCCTCAAAGGAAAAAGAAGTGACGTTTACGGATGTGAATCCGCTTTAATGAGACGGACTTGCAAAATAGTCACAGCCGGGCGGGCATGACAAAAGATAAATGACATTATCATGAATAAAAAAGCCGTCATATTCTGACGGCTGAAAATAGAAAAAGCTGCTGACGGGAATCGGACCCGTGACCTCCGCCTTACCAAGGCGACGCTCTACCGACTGAGCCACAGCAGCATGCTTTACGCACCGAAAGATATATTAACATATAAGTATTTTTGTTGTCAATAAAGAAATGACGGATTTTTATATCCGGGACGGATGAAATTCCCGGTATAGTGGAATTCGGGCGATTTATGTGATAAAATATACATGTTTGTGTTTTGATTTGATGAAGCGGTTTTATAAGGCTTTAAGCAGAATCGGAAGGGGAAAAAATGAGTAAAACCATTCGTGTTACAGCCATTGTTGCAGTTGTTATTGAGGTGATTTACCAGATTGTCGGCAGATTTGCCGTTCCGTATGTGGTTTATCTGATGAATATGTCGAATCTCATCGGAACGTCCATCGGCGGTTATTCACCGCGCGACGAAAACGGCGTTTTAATCTATATGATTTTTGCGATGATTACCGGAGTCGCGAGTCTTTTCGTTATGCTTTTATTTATGATTCTGCTTATGAATGCAGCAAACAGTAAAAACGAAAGCATCGTAATGGAGATATGCGGTCTTATTTTCTGCGCTTTTCTTCCGAGTCTGCTCTCCGTATTTATCAGTTACGGATTATCTTTTTTTGTGGCGCGGGTTTTTTCGAA
>OMRN01000124.1 GCA_900313265.1 uncultured Lachnospiraceae bacterium
CCTCCCACCGTTACCATGATTTCCTTCCGGGGATCATAGGTAATACCCTGTTTTCTTTCGATGTATTTCCGAATCTCCTCACGGAGTTCCTTTAATCCCGCATTGGATGTATAAAAAGTCCGGCCTTTCTCGAGTGCATAAATACCCTCATCACGGATGTGCCACGGGGTATCAAAGTCCGGTTCGCCCACACCCAGGGAAATCGCATCCGGCATTTCGCTTACGACATCGAAAAATTTCCGGATTCCGGACGGCTTTACTTCTGTAATTTTATCGCTTAACGGATTACGCATTTGGCTGATCCTTTTCCTTTGTTTATCGAAACTGACTACCGTCAGGGCGTCATTTTCAGTCTGGTATCTTCATACTTCTTTGTCAGAACGGTTCCGTGATCCTTGTACTTCTTTAAAATAAAATGCGTTGCCGTACTAAGGACGGTATCGAGTGTGGAAAGTTTATCCGAAACAAATGAAGAAACCTCTTTTAATGATTTTCCCTCCAGAGTTACCAAAAGATCGTATCCTCCGGAAATTAAATATACGCTGTTTACTTCCGGATATTTGTAAATTCTCTCCGCAATCGTATCGAATCCCTGTCCGCGCTGCGGGGTAACCCTTACTTCAATAAGTGCCGTAACCTTCTCGATGGAGGTTTTCTCCCAGTCGATTAAGGTATGATATCCGCAGATGGTTCCGTCTTCCTCCATCGCCTTGATTTCGTTAGCGACATCGATTTCTTCCTCACCTAAAATAATGGCAAGTTCTTTTAAATCCATTTTGCTGTTTCTCTCGATAATGCTCAGAATTTTCTCTCTCATATTATCCTCCCGGACTTTTAAACATTTACAAGGGAATCTCCCCTGCGGGGTTCCAAAAACCGCTCTTCGTCATTATTGCAAACCACCCTTTTTTTCAAGGGATGCGTTCTTCCGATTACAGCAGCGGGAATACCGCTTCTTTCAAGGTCCTCCGCCAGTGTGTATCCGTCACGTGCCAGAATTAGGAAAACTCCGTCCGAATACAGTTCATAGGGATTGATGTCAAAATAATTACAGATTTCCACGGTTTCCTGTTTAATCGGAATGCTTTTTAAATCGACGGAAAAACCCGTATCCGCAGATTCTCCCAGATTCCACAGTCCCTTAAACACACCGCCTTCGCCGACTCTTTCCAGTTCGGCGATTTCGTAGTCGTTTCCGTTTTCTTTTAAGAAAGAAAGCAAATCTTCTCCGTAATTTCTCTGACCGTCGATAACCGCATTCCGAATTAAAAAAACAGGAAAGCGCTTCCTTAATTCTCCGATTTTTTTCTCTGCGATAAGGCCTGCTCCGCTCACTCCCGCGAAGCCTGTCATAACAATCTGATAAGCTTTCATCCTTTTTCCCGGAACACTACCATGCAAACATATATGCCACGGTGGGAACCACCATTGCAATTACTAAAACGACAATGATGATAATCGCGACAATCTGTTTGGATTTTTTATTATGAAAATTCATCATGGGGATTGTTCTCCTTGGCATATCTGCCATGTTGTATCCATTTTACTCACAAGCGCAATTATAGTTTATTCTGTCTGTTTTGGCAAGTTTATACCCTTTGACCTTCGGGACAGAGTTCCTTTAAGAAGCATTCCGCGCATTTCGGATTCTGTGCCTTGCAGATGCTTCTTCCGAGCGTAATAATGTGGATATTATATAAAATCCAGTGATCTTTGGGCAGTTTCTCCATTAAATCGAATTCGATTTTCTCCGGATCCGTTTCTTTAGTGAAGCCCAGTTTATTGCTGATTCTCTTTACATGCGTATCCACCACGATGCTGTCGATATGATAAATATTGCCGCGGATTACATTGGCCGTTTTTCTTCCGACTCCCGGAAGGGATGTCAGACTCTCTATATCGGAAGGCACTTCCCCGTCGTATTGCTCCAAAAGCATCTGTGCGCAGGCGATAATATTTTTTGCCTTGTTGTGATAAAATCCCGTCGAGTGAATATCCTGCTCCAGCTCTTTTAAATCCGCTTTGGCAAAAGCCTCAAGATCCGGATATTTCACAAACAGATCCTTCGTAACGATATTTACTCTCTCGTCCGTACACTGCGCACTCATAATCGTCGCAAAAAGAAGCTGCCAGGCGTTCTCATGATTTAAGTAACATTTGTAATCGGTTCCGTATTCCTCATCCAGCCTGCCCAGCACTTTATGAATATGCTCTTTTGACCCGGCCTTCTTTACGGTCGTTGCTTTTACGTTCTCCGCAGACTTGACGGTTTTTGCTTTCGCCTCTCCCTCTTTCTTTACGGTCTTTCCGACTGCCCTGCCGGATGCCTTTTCTGTTTTTTCTTTCCGGCTTTCGGATGATTTTACGTAAGTTCCCTCATCCGGTAACGAAATCTCCAAAACGCCCTCTTTTTCGGAATAAACCGTTCCTTCCAGATAAAATGTTTTACCTTTCCGGATTACGGTAAGTTTCCCGCCGGGTTCGCAAAACTCATAGGAATCTTTTACAATCCCGTTATGATAAAGCCAGGCTGCCTCCGCCACGGAACCGCTGCCGCAGGAATTTTCCCAGACCAGTGTTTCGGGCTCTTTGACATAAACCAGCGGCTTTAAACGGTTTTTCGCCTCATCGTAAAACATCAGTCCGAGGCAGGGAACATTCAGTTCCCCGCTCCATAAACGGATATTCAGTTCCGCCTGATTGCGGGCCATTCCGGTTCCGTTTAAAATAATGTGCATGATTCCGTCAAAAATCACGGCCGGGAGAAGCGTCTTCTTTCCCCCGAGACTGACACTCACATCCCTTATTTCAACCGGGGAGGGCATTTTTACGCTCGCGGTATACAGGCATTCCGAACCGGTGCATTTTACGGCTTTCTTTCCTTCCGGACCGTTTGCACTGCTTTTGCTGTTTTTCTTCAGGCCGTCCTCGCATTTTCGGACCAAGGCTTTCATTATTCCTTTCGCTCCGGATACTTTCAGCGGAACCGGGCTTTCGGCCTGACCTTTCATGCAAAGCAGTACCGCAGCGGACATGGTCGCATTTCCGCAGAATTCTCCGCCGGCCATATTCAGCCGGAAAGTTCCGCCGTTCGTAACGTCAAGAAAGCCCACCTGCTCTGCAGTGGGCTCTGAGCGCATCAGTTCGGATGCAACTTTATGATAGTATTTTTTCTCCACGGGAGTCGTTACCAGAATGGTGCGGTTCCCCGTAGGATTCATAAGTGAATATTTTATCTTCATTTTTACGGTCTCGGTTTGATGTCAATTGTCACGACTGCTTTTCCGATGCTGATAAATACATCCGTAATTGTTTCTTCGTTCGGAACAAAAATCTCTTTCGTATAGGTTTTGTTGCTTCCGATACGATTGATAAAATCCTTGATTGCTTTGATTTTTACCTGATTCACTTTTCCGACCGGCATGGTTACGACAAGCGGATCTTCATTTGCCTTAACCGTGTATTTTTCCTTACCGATCACAATTACGGCTTTTGAATGATTCGGACTGGTTACATGAAAATAAACATTGTTTTCCATCTCGTTCTCCTTTTATTCTTTATAGCTTTTCAAAAACTGCTTTGTTCTTTCCTGCTTCGGATCACCGAATACCTTATCCGGCGGTCCCTCTTCCACGATGACTCCGCCGTCCATAAAAATGACACGGTTGCTGACGCCTGCCGCAAAGGACATTTCATGTGTAACAATAACCATCGTCATGTTTTCTTCAGCCAGTTTGCGGATAATTTTCAATACTTCGATTGTTAATTCCGGGTCCAGTGCACTCGTCGGCTCGTCAAAAAACAGAATTTCCGGTTTCATGGCAAGTGCACGGGCAATTGCCACTCTCTGTTGCTGACCTCCCGAAAGCTGACAGGGATAGGAATCCGCCTTGTCCGCCAGTCCCATTTTCTCCAGAAGTACTCTGGCTTCCTTTTCCACTTCCTTTTTATCCCGCTTTAAAACCTCCACGGGCGCATCCATAATATTGTGAAGTACGCTGTGATGCGGAAAAAGATTAAACTGCTGGAACACCAGCCCGAAATATTTCTTAATCTCCTTCATTTCCGCTTTTCCGGTATAGAATACCTTTCCCGAATGGCTGGTAATCGTCGCTTTTCTGTCCAGATAAATAATCTCTCCGTAATCGATTTTTTCGAGAAAAGTGGCACAACGTAAAAGCGTCGATTTGCCGCTTCCGGACGGGCCTATAATACTGACGACCTCTCCGTGGCGAACCGAAAGATCAATATTTTTAAGGACATGAAGATCTCCGAAAGATTTTCGAATATTGCTCATCTGAAGAATTACTCTCTCCCGATTCGGTTCATTTCCGTTCTTCCCGTCCTGAATTCCTTCCGGTACGGCATATTCCTGCTGAAGGGTTTCATTGTTCCGTTCGTTCATAATTAAACCTTTCGACTAATTATAATACTGCATCGATTTTTCAATTCGTTTCATAATCCATGCCACTACATAATTGGCAATAAAATAGAAGACTCCTGCGATAAGAAACGGCAAAAACGATGTCTGTGATGCCGAGATCTGTTTTGCAAGTGAAAAAACCTCCGAATAAGCCAGTGCCGATGCAAGGGATGTGTCTTTTACAAGGGTGATGACCTCGTTTGTCACGGCCGGCAATACCCTTTTTATTACCTGCGGGAGAATAATTCTCATAAATGTTGCAAATTTGGAATAACCCAGAATCTCCGCAGCCTCATACTGTCCGATCGGCATGGAATCGATACCGCTTCGGTAAATCTCCGCAAAATAAGCGGCATAATTCAGAATAAATCCGATTAACAGCGCCGGAAATTTAAATCCTCTGGTGCTGAATCCGAATAAATAATACGGCCCGAAATACCAGACCAGTAACTGAAGCATTAAAGGTGTGCCGCGCATAACGGCAATATATGCTTCCGTCAGCCATGCAATCGGTTTGAATTTTGATTTTTTTAAGAAAACAACAACCATCCCGAGAGGAATTGAACCAATCAGTGTCAGCGCAAAAAGCAGAATGGTTTTTAACATTCCGTCCGCCATGGTTGTCAACATCGTCCAAAATGACATAGTTTTATTTCCTCTTACAATACTTTTACCTGCTTAAAATAGCATAATGGCAGCAGGAAACCCTGCTGCCACAATATCGTTAATCCCCTTTTATTACTTCTCAGACGGCTTCAGGCAAAGGAATTCATAAATTTCCGGATATTTCTTTCCGATTTCATCATAGGTTCCGTTGTCAACAAGTGCCTGCAGCGCTTCGTTTACTTCATCACGAAGTGCGGTATCGTCCTTGCGGAAACCGATGGCATACTGTTCGCTTCCGAGTGCTTCGTCAAGGAAGTGATATCCTGCCTTGGTACTCATCAGATACTGTCCGCTGGTAACGTCGATCGCAATGGCGTCGATTCCGCCGGACTGAAGATCGTTGAAAGCGATGGTATAGGTATCATATATTTCCAAAGATTTGAAGGTATCGCAAAGTTCTTTCTGTCCTTCTTCATCATTCAGAAGTTCGTATGCGCTGGTCGCGGTCTGAACGCCGACGATTTTTCCGGTTAAATCTTCCAGAGTATTGATTTCGGAACCATCCGGAACCATAATCATCTGTGTATTGTCAGAATAGCTGATGCTCCATGCATAATCGTCTTCACGTCCGTTTCTGGTAAATCCGGACCAGATGCAGTCGCAGTTTCCGGAATTTAATTCCGCATCCTTTGCGTCCCAGTTGAACGGAACTGCTTCGTATGTCCAGCCTTTATACTCGCAGAGAGCCTGGGCAAGTTCTACGTCAAATCCGCCCTTTTCCCCGTTATCGTCAATGTAAGAATAGGGGGGATAATCCAGATCAAATCCCTGACGGAAAACTCTTGTTCCGCCCTCATTTACCATTCCGTCTCCGTCCAGAACCTGACCTGCACCGGTACATCCGGTAAAGAGGCAGGCAACGGTAAGTACGGATAATCCGAGTGCCAATAACTTTTTCATTTTTTCCTCCTTAAAGAGCTTTTTGAACCGCATTTCGCGGATGCTCTTAAAAAATTGATAATATTGCTGCTTTTTTTCGTTAAAATCAAACGGCTTTTACACTTTATTAAATTAAAGCATTACCATACTATCACAGTAAAAACGCCCTTGTCAATTGTTGAAATCGACAAGGGCCGCCACATTTTTTCATTTTTGTCGTTTCAGGCATCCGCACTCGAAAGATATGCAACCTGCTCCGGCGTAAGTACATCGATTTTTTTACCGAGAAATGCCAGTTTCCTTCTTGCAACTTCATTATCCACTTCAACCGGAACGTCAATCAGCTTCTTTGTAAGCTCTTTTCCGTGTTCAACCAGATATTTCGCGCTCAATGCCTGAATGGCGAAACTCATATCCATGATTTCGGCGGGATGTCCGTCTCCTGCTGCCAGATTGACAAGTCTTCCCTCGGCTAATACATAAACCCACTGTCCGGTCGGAAGATGATATCCCATGATATTTTTTCTCATTTCGGCCGTTTCGGTGGCAACCTTTCTAAGGTAAGCCACATCGACCTCGCAGTCAAAATGTCCGGCATTGCAAAGCACGGCTCCGTCCTTCATTACGGCAAAATCCTCTTCATCGATTACCTTGCAGCACCCGGTGACCGTTACGAAGAAATCGCCGATTGCCGCGGCATCCTTCATCGGCATGACATCAAATCCGTCCATAACCGCTTCAATCGCTTTTACGGGATCGACTTCCGTTACCACAACACGGGCTCCGAGTCCTTTCGCACGCATCGCCGTTCCTTTTCCGCACCAGCCGTAACCTGCCACGACAACGATTTTTCCGGCCACGATTAAATTGGTGGTCCGGTTAATGCCGTCCCATACGGACTGGCCGGTTCCGTAGCGATTGTCGAAAAAGTGCTTGCAATCCGCATTATTGACTTTAACCATCGGGAACATAAGCTCTCCGGCACGGTTCATCGCTTCCAGTCGTAAAATACCCGTCGTGGTTTCCTCGCATCCGCCGATAACCTTCGGTATCAGTTCCCTGTATTTCGTATGAATCATATGGACAAGGTCGCCGCCGTCATCGATGATGATGTCCGGTCCGATTTTAATAACCTGCTCAATATGATGCTCGTATTCCTCCGCGGTTGCCCCATACCAGGCATGAACTTCCAGCCCCGCTTTTACCAGCGCTGCCGCCACATCATCCTGTGTGGAAAGCGGATTGGAACCGGTCACGTACATTTCGGCACCGCCGGCCGCAAGTGTCAGGCAAAGAAACGCCGTTTTCGCCTCCAGATGCACACTGAGTGCAATCTTCTTTCCCTCAAACGGTTTCGTTTTCTCAAACTCTTCTTTCAGTGTCCGGAGAAGGTCGCAGTTACGCTTCACCCATTCGATTTTTCTCTCGCCGCTTTCCGCCAGACTAAGATCCCTTATTTCACTTGCCATAATCATTTATCCCTTTCCATTCTGTTTTCTAATTTCCGAATTCCGCGTATTGGCTCGCATCGCACTTGCTCGAGCAAGTTTTTCGAATACATATATTACAGCAGCCGATTAATAATGATTCATAAGCGGGTGGTTTGCGAGCGTGCCCCAGCGTTGAATCATATTAAGTGGCTGCGTGCCATAAATCATTCCGGAGAAGTAAAGTGCATTGGCTGCTTAGTCACGGGATGCGTGAAGTGAAGTTCTGCTGCCGTGAGCATCAGCCGCCGGATTTCCTGCCGTTTGCTTTCCTCTATTGATGCTTCGGTTCCGTACTTGAAATCGCCGAGAATCGGATGTCCCGCATGGGAAAGCTGAACCCGGATCTGATGGTGACGGCCGGTAATCAGCCGGATCCGAAGTTTTCCCGGAGCGACTTCCTGATAATGAAGTTCGGCATCTTTTCCCTTATTATAATCCCGGTCTCCCGGACGGACGACGCGGCTTACATTCGCCCGCTCATCCTTATAAAGCCGGTCTTTTAAGATTCCTTCTTTTTCGGATTCCGCGAAAGAACCGTAAATACCGGCTTCGTAAATTTTGGTGATTTTCCCGGCCTTTAACTGAGCGGTGAGTGCTTCCGCCGCCCGGCTGGTCTTTGCAAAAATCACCAGCCCTTCGACCGGCTGGTCCAGACGGTTTATGGGGGCGAGAAAAATCTTTTCGCTTCCCGCTTTCCTTTCGCCGGCAACTTTTTTCTTAAGAAGACTTTCCAAATCCTCCTCGGCGATTTTTCTTGTCTGCACGGCAAGTCCCGCTTTTTTAAAAACCACCGTCAGGGAGTCGTCTTCATATAGGATTGTAAATCGGTTATCCTCTGCCATTATGATACTTTAAAGCGGTATCCGACGCCCCAGATTGTCTCGATATATCTCGGCGTGGAGGAGTCGTCTTCGAGTTTTTCGCGAATCTTCTTGATGTGCACCGTGACGGTTGTAATATCCCCGACGGATTCCATACCCCAGATTTCCTTAAAGAGCTCCTGCTTTGTAAATACCTTGTCCGGATTAGAGGCTAAGAATACCAGCAAATCGAATTCCTTTGTCGTAAACTGCTTCTCCACACCGCCCACAAATACGCGGCGGGATGTTTTATCAATACGCAGTCCCTTGATATCCATGATTTCGTTACCGCTGCTCTTCTTTGCGGCAACCAGTCTGGAATAACGGCTCATATGCGCTTTGACTCTCGCAACCAGTTCACTCGGAGAAAACGGCTTGGTCATATAATCGTCGGCGCCCATTCCGAGACCGTAGATTTTATCCAGGTCTTCTTTCTTGGCACTGACCATGATGATGGGAATATCTTTCACTTCGCGAACGTGGCGGCATACTTCGTATCCGTCCACTTCCGGAAGCATTAAATCCAGAATAATTAAATCGAAATCTCCGGAAATGGCGGTTTCCTCTCCCGAAAGACCGTCATTGCAAACGGTAATTTCAAAACCGTTCATTTCCAGATAATCTTTTTCCAGTTCGGCAATTGCCTGTTCATCTTCAATGATTAGAATTTTGTTCATACCCCGCCTCTTTTCTTTATCTTTTTTGCTTATTATTGCCGGTAATTATACCTTAATCCTTCCCTTTTCCGGTACCGGTATCGGTTCCGGAATCTTTAATATCACCCATGTCGGTATCGGAGTCATTATCCGTACTGCCCTCCGTACCGGTATCGGATCCTTCCACGGTTTCGTTGTCTCCGGCCGGTTTCTTATCTTCCTTCTCCGGCGGATTCCCGTCCGGTTTCGGAATCGTTCCTCCCTCTGTCGGATCAAGCTCGATATACTCCGTACGCTTGGTCTTTTTCTCGATTTCGGCCATGGTTTTTTCCACACCGGTTTTTATTCCGGCCACGGTATTTCCGACCGTTTTTCCTACCGCCTTTTCGATACGCACAATCGGGTTCTTGCTTTCCCCTTCCGGAACAATTTCATATTCCTCCTCGGGCTTATAGACCGGAAGGGTGAAATGAATGGTAAGGCCCACTCCCTCTTCACCGGTTGCCCAGATGATACCGCCATGGTCCTCGACAACCTTTCTCGCAATGGAAAGGCCGATTCCGCTTCCACCCTGCTTGGAATTCCGGGATGCATCCGTCCGGTAAAAACGTTCAAATACTTTTTCCAGTTCCTTTGCGGAAATTCCTTTTCCGTTATCTTCAATCTCAACAAGAACGGTTTTCTCATCCTGCAAAGAAACGGAAAGCGCAATCCGGCTTCCTTCTTCCTTGCGGTATTTCACGGAATTGTTGATGATATTGTTAATGACCCTCTTAAGCTGCTCCGGATCGGCATTGATCTCCGTATCCGGATCGCAGGAAAAATCATAGGAAAAACCGATTCCTTTCGTTTCCAGATCCAGCCCGACTTCTTCCGCACAATCGGAAAAATAGTCTCCGACATTCATCTGATGAAACTGGTACGGAATCTGGTTTGCATCGATTTTGGAATACATGGTCAGCTCGTCAATCAAAAAATCCATGTCTCCCGCTTTATTATATATCGTTTTAATATATTTTTCCATTTTTTCCGGAGTATCCGCCACCCCGTCCATGATTCCCTCCACGTATCCTTTAATTGAGGTAATGGGGGTCTTTAAATCATGAGAAATATTGCGAATCAGTTCCTTATTCGCTTCCTCTGTTCTTGCCTTTTCCTCTTTCGAATCTTTCAGGCGGATTCTCATCTTTTCGAAACCTTCGAAAAGCTCTCCGACCTCTCCCTTTTCCGCCGTTACCGCGGGCGTTTCCAAATCACCCTGCTCAATACGCATCATGGCGCTTTTTAAGGAAATCATCGGTTTTATAATGCCCTGATTGAGCCACGAAGTAAGCAGAATGGCAGTCAGTAACAGCACGACAACCATGGAGATAATAACACCGATTCCGGTCACGTCGGAAACAATCATGCTCACACAGGTTACGACATAGATGGTTCCGGTCGTTCCGTCCGCTGCCACGTAATCCGTCTGCTTCACTACACGGTGAATATCGTTATAATATAGACTTGCCGTTTCCTCCGGCGGCAGAATTCCGGATGCGGGCAAAACATCCAGCACCTCATCTTCCTCATATTCCGGACGAATATAATAGATTTTATCCTCTCCTTTTACAATGATAAACGAGGACATCTGTCCAAGCTGATTGTCAATCTCACGAATTTCTTCCACGTTTTTATAGAAATCCGGCTCGGTAATCAGTTTTTCTTTCAGAATATCCATGTATTTATCGGTAACGGAGGAATACAGTTCCGCAGGACTTAATGCAGCGGAAAGCGGTACATCCTTCACACCGTATGTATGTTTTAAATTCCAGACCATGGAACCGCAAATTACAAAAAAAGTAACCGTTGCGAGAAGAAACGGAAGCAAAATGACAGCCAGAAATATTATAATCAGACGGGTATTGAATTTCACCGGGTTATCCTGCCTTTATAATTTCGTACATTTTAAAAGGGTGTCTGCATATCCGCAGACACCCTTATTATATCATACTTTATTTACAATAATACTTTCGATTCCAAAACCATATCCGGTTTATCAAAACTAGTTGGTAATTACCATTTCGGTTTCTTTATCGAATACGTGAATCTTCTCAACATCAAGAGCAAACTTAATGGTATCTCCGGGTCTTGCCATTGTTCTGGAATCAACTCTTGCAGTCATCGGGAACATTTCAAGATCGAAGTATAAGAATACTTCCGCTCCGAGTAATTCGTATACCTTAATGGTAGATTCGAATACGCTCATAGGAGAAGTCTCTACATACATCTCGCTGTCATATACGTCCTCGGGACGAATACCGAAGGTAACGCTCTTTCCGTCATAGCCGCCCTCAATAAGCTTCTTGGACTTCTGAGGAGGAAGCGGAATGGAATGACCTGCAACATTAAGGTATGCGGTCTCGCCGGATACTTCAACGATAGCATCGAGGAAGTTCATCTGAGGAGATCCCATGAATCCTGCTACGAACAGGTTCTGAGGTCTGTCATAAAGGTTCTGAGGAGTATCAACCTGCTGGATAACACCGTCTTTCATAACGACGATTCTGGTACCAAGGGTCATAGCCTCGGTCTGGTCATGGGTTACGTAGATGATGGTGGTACCAAGTCTCTGATGTAACTTGGCAATCTCAATTCTCATCTGTACACGAAGTTTTGCATCGAGGTTGGAAAGAGGCTCGTCCATAAGGAATACCTTGGGATTACGAACGATTGCACGACCCATGGCAACACGCTGTCTCTGTCCACCGGATAAAGCCTTCGGCTTACGGTCAAGAAGCGGAGTAAGGTCAAGAATCTTTGCAGCTTCCTTTACCATCTTATCAATTTCATCCTTCGGAACTTTTCTTAACTTAAGACCGAATGCCATGTTCTCATATACGGTCATATGAGGATACAAAGCGTAGTTCTGGAATACCATCGCAATATCTCTGTCCTTCGGCTCAACATCGTTTACCAGTCTCTCACCGATACGAAGTTCACCGGAAGAAATATCTTCCAGACCAGCGATCATACGAAGGGTTGTAGATTTACCGCATCCGGAAGGTCCTACGAAAATGATGAACTCCTGATCGGAAATCTCAAGGTTGAAATCCTTAACGGCTTCGAAACCGTTGGGATATACCTTGTTGATGTTTCTCAAAGATAATCCTGCCATTGATTAATCCTCCTGCTAATATTTATATTTGTTATCAATAATAGGCAAACTCACCTAATAAACAAGTATACATAATTCCCGAAAAATTGCATATAACACATTTATACAAACTTTTCGCTTTTCCTTGTCAAAAATGCGCACCGAACCGTTTCTTCTAGGGCATTTTGTACACCCTTCATCTGTTCGATTGTGCATATTGGCTTGACCGCCTGTT
The DNA here is from genome assembly GCA_900313265.1 of uncultured Lachnospiraceae bacterium. Classification (GTDB taxonomy): domain Bacteria; phylum Bacillota; class Clostridia; order Lachnospirales; family Lachnospiraceae; genus UBA3766. Next base: position 12,346 of record OMRN01000124.1, read on the forward strand.
TCCGTCAAGAAGCGTCTTTATTCTTCCCCGGGCGTTTGCTCCTCTGATAACTCTTCTTCCTCCGGAAGAACTTCCTCTCCGGCAGCCTCTCTATCACCGAATTTGGCCAGTACCGAAACAATCAGTTTTCCGCTTATATAGGTAACAAAGGAAAATTCCAGAACCACAAAAAGAGGAATAAGGCCGGTAAAAAAGTATCCGAGTGTTGCTAAAGCCGCGGTCAGCGCAAGCATTACGAAGCTTTTCGGGAAATTGGAAACGGCAATTAAAATCGAATTGGTAACGGTATTCATGATTTTGTCTTCATACCGCGCCTGAAGTGCAAAAACATAGCAGATGCTGATTCCGTACATAATCAGCATAATAATCGATACAATTCCCATAATGACGCGGATGGTCTGATCCATCGTAAGCATTCCGCCGATGGTTACAAAAACAGCCCCGCCGATTAATACGCCGACCACCAGGTAAAGAAGCCAGATGACGGTGGCTTTTAGGAAGTTCTTTCCGAACGCGGAAAAATACTGCTTAAAGATTTTATTCTCTTTTTTCAGCGCAATCCTGAGCATGATGTCCATGTTCGCCGTAATGGCGGCTCCGATTGTGATTACCGGAATGCATAAAATCGTTGTTATGATACCCAAAAGCAGAATATCAAAAAGCCGGCTTAACCCTCTGTTAAACCAGCTGTCACTATCCGTAAAAAAATTGCTTTTTGCCATTTTAAATTCCTGCCGTTATAAATATTTTTCCATCGGAGTAATCAGCATTCCGCCGTTTTCACACTCCGAGCCGGTATCCGAAAACCCTATGGAATGATAAAACGGAATTCCGTAAGGAGAAGAATTCACGGTGATGGATTTTTTTCCCTGTTTTTTTACAAACTCTTCCATCTCTTTCATCAGCGCCGAGCCGATTCCGCATCTTTGCCATTTTTCCTCGACAAAAAGAAGCGAAACATGGTTCCCCGAACGAAGCGAACCGATTCCGAGAATTTTACCCGTATCATCCTTGGCCAGCCATAAATGATATTCCTCAATCTGGAACATCCGAAACAGATGGTGGTCGGAAATAAAGTTCACGAAATTATCCACTCCCTGCGGCGAATACAGGGGCGCTTCAAATTTATTGAACGTCCTGTATGCCAGGGCCATGGCATCTTCCCACTCATCTTCCGTTGCCGTTTCAATATAATAATTCATCCGTTATTCGAAATCTTATTCTTAATGGAATTAAAAATACTGTTCACCAGTGTTCCGACAAACTGCCAGAAACTCTGCTTCACCTCATCGGTTACCACTTCATTATATGCCTCTTTGGCATGTGATAAAACGGTTTCCCCGTACTTGTCATACAAATCGCCCGCCTGTTCGATAAGCTTTGCGGGATCGATATCAAGACCGGCAATAGCCGGCATCAGCTCCGTCAGTTTCTGTTTCTGACTGTCCGTCAGGGTAACATTATACTGCTGCTCCGCCTGTTCCAAAACTTCTTTTACTTTTTCGGGATCCGTCAGGCCGTTTGCCACAACTTCGGCTTTCACGTAAGAGTAAAGCTCTTCCATTTTTTCGCCGGTAACCGCTTCACCGGTTAATAAATCCAGCGCCGCCTCGCCGTCCGTCGGATTCGACAGTTCTCCGATGACAACTATTTCATCCATGGCTGTTTCCCTGCGGTCCTCGCCGATGTTTTCACCGCTTAACTGTTCATACGCCAGCCATGCCCCGATTAATGCCGCCGTTCCGGATAACCTCATCGGCCCCGTCACATAAACTTCCGCATCTTCCACACCGGATGTAATTAAGGCATTTTTATACATGCCGACCGTACAGTAATCGATGTCTTCCGTGGTCACACGGATTCCGCTGCCGGGATCGCTTTTCGTTACTTTTACACAGGAAAGAGCTCTTGTGCCGATGACATCTGCCGGAATGGAACCGTCCAGATACTGGTGTTCCATGGCATTGGTCACATAGGCAACCTTGCAGTTTGCGAATTCCTCATTCGAAATTCCCATTTTGCCTAAAACCGTCTGCTTCTGTTCTTCCGATAAATCCGCCCCGAGCGAAATAAAAACATCCGAACCGTCCGCCAGTACGGTCATGGGCATTAGCAATACAAATAATACCGCAATCAGAATTGCAGTTGATTTTTTCAATTTATTTCTCATAACTTTTTCATTCCTCTTTTTTGCCGTTTTCTCACTCGGAAAAACCTCTGCTTTATAAAAACGGCAATATCCTCCTGCCTTACGGCGGAAAAATGCATCAGCAGATTTCCGCTCCGTTTGGCATATCTTTCTCCGGAACAACGAGCGCAAGCTCTCCGTTTTCATCTTCCGCACAAAGAAGCATACCCTGGGATTCGATACCTGCTAAGGTCGCCGGTGCAAGGTTCGTAAGAACCATTACTTTCTTTCCGACCATTTCTTCCGCACTGTAATGCTGTTTAATGCCGGATACAATCTGAAGTGTACGGCTTCCGACTTTAACCTGGGAGCAAAGAAGCTTCTTGGACTTCTTTACTTCCTCGCAGGCAAGAATTTCTCCTACCTGGAACTGCAGTTTTGCAAAATCGTCATAGGAAATCGTCGCTTTCGGTTCAATATCGATTCCCTTATCGTCGCCGGAATGATCTTCTGCTCCGGTCAGTTCTTTCAGTTTTGCGTCCGCTTCTTCCTTCGTCATCCGGTCGGCCGCCACAAGGTTTGTAAACGCCTTCTTCTGATGTTCGATGAATTCCTCTCTCTGACGGTTCTGCACTTCTTCCGCCTTCTTTAAGATTTCCTCCTTGTCAAGTCTTGCAAAGAGGATTTCCGGTTTATCGGTTACCGTAAAGCTTCTGCCTTCTGCCGGTCCGAATGTACCAAGCGCATCAAAATCAAGCAGACTGCTGCCGAGCTGATCTGCGATTTTTCCGGCCGTCGTCGGAAGGAACGGTGCAAGAAGAGAAGCTCCGATGCGGATTCCCTCGCATAAATTGTAAAGAACCGTCGAAAGTCTGTCCTTCTTTGCTTCATCCTTGGCAAGTACCCAGGGCTCGGTTTCATCAATATACTTATTCAGTCTCTTAAAGAGTGCAAAAATCTCCGTGAGGGCGTCTGCCACATGGAGCGTATCCATGTCTTCCTCCACGCGGGCGAAAGCACCGGAAACGACTGCTTTCATATCATCGTCGATTTCGGGAACGGCCGCACCTTTGTCGGAAACGGTTCCTCCGAAATACTTGTTGCTCATGGCTACGGTACGGTTTACCAGGTTTCCGAGGGTATTGGCCAAATCGGAATTAACTCTCTCCACCATTAATTCCCAGGTAATCGTTCCGTCGTTTTCGTACGGCATCTCATGAAGTACGAAATAGCGAACCGCATCGAGTCCGAAAATGTTAATCATGTCATCGACATAGATCACGTTTCCCTTGGACTTGCTCATTTTCTCGCCGCCCTGTAACAGCCAGGGATGTCCGAATACCTGCTTCGGAAGCGGCTCTCCGAGAGCCATTAAGAAAATCGGCCAGTAAATCGTATGGAAGCGGATGATGTCCTTTCCGATTAAGTGAAGATCCGCCGGCCAGTATTTTTTGTAAAGTTCCCCGGATTCTCCGTCCGCATCATAACCGATTCCGGTGATGTAGTTTGAAAGCGCATCCAGCCATACATAGACTACGTGCTTTTCATCAAAATCCACGGGAATGCCCCACTTAAAGGAGGTTCTCGATACACAAAGATCCTGCAGTCCCGGAAGAAGGAAATTGTTCATCATTTCGTTCTTTCTCGAAACCGGCTGAATGAATTCGGGATGTGTGTTGATATGCTCGATTAAGCGGTCCGCATACTTCTTCATTTTGAAGAAATAGGCCTCTTCCTTTTCATCATGAACGGCACCGCCGCAGACCGGGCATTTGCCGTCCTCTAACTGGGTTTCGGTGTAGAATGCCTCGCACTCCGTGCAGTATTTGCCTTCATAGGAACTTTTATAAATATCGCCCTGATCGTAAAGTTTCTTAAAAATCTTCTGAATCTGACGTTCGTGGTCCGCATCGGTGGTACGGATGAAACGGTCATAGGATGTTCCCATCATATCCCACAGTTCCTTAATGGTGCCCGCCGTCATATCGACGAACTCCTTCGGGGTCATGCCTTCTTCGATGGCACGGGTCTCGATTTTCTGTCCGTGCTCGTCCGAACCGGTCTGGAAATGCACATCGAATCCTTCCGCTTTCCGGTATCTTGCAATGGCATCCGCAAGAATAATTTCATAGCAGTTGCCGATATGCGGCTTGCCCGATGTGTAGGCTATCGCTGTAGTGATATAGTATGGTCCTTTATTAATCATTTTCATTCCTCCTGCTGCTTTATTTATGAAAGCGCCCGACGAGCTGAAAACCGGCCCGTCAGGCTGTTTATTTCCGTTCTTTCAAAAGTTTGACAATTCTGCTGCTGCCGAGTCTGTCGGCACCGAGCGATATGAATTTCTCGGCATCTTCCAAAGAAGAAATTCCGCCCGCAGCCTTCACTTTTACATTCTTCCCGACATGTTTCCGAAGAAGCGCAACATCTTCCACGGTTGCTCCTCCTTTGGAAAATCCGGTGGATGTCTTGATAAAATCGGCACCGGCACGCGTCACAATGTCACACATAATGATTTTTTCTTCTTCCGTAAGAAGGCAGGTCTCTATGATGACCTTTAAAACCCGGTCCCCGCAGGCCTCTTTTACTTCGCGGATTTCCTCTTCGATATCCTGAAGCCTCCGGTCTTTTAATGCTCCGACGTGGATCACCATGTCAATTTCGTCCGCACCGTTTTTTACGGCATTTAATGCCTCATAGCACTTGGCTTCTTTTGTGGAATAACCGCTTGGAAAACCGATTACCGTACAAATCGGAACCCGGCCCGCGGCATACTCCGCCGAGCGTTTTACATAGCAGGCCGGTATGCAGACACTTGCTGTTTGGTAAGCAATTCCTTCATCGATAATCTTTTTAATCTGCTCCCAGGTTGCATCCACCGAAAGCAGTGTATGATCCGTTTTGGATAAGATTTCCTCGTTTGTCATTTTTCCTTTTTATTTTCCGATCATACGGTTCATGGTTTTTTCCACTTCATAGAAGATTTTTTCCTTATCCAGAACCAGTACTTCACGATTCTCCATCAGAATTTTTCCGTTTACAATGACGGTTTCCACTTCGGAACCGTTGCAGGAATAGGCAAGACTGGTAATATAATTGTTTCTCGGAATGAAGGATGCCGTATTCGTATTCAGAATAATCAGGTCTGCCTTCTTTCCGGTTTCCACCGAACCGATTTCATACTCTTTGCCCATCGCTTTCGCTCCGGCCGTCGTCATCATAAAGAGACCTTCCTTTGCGCTGATGCAGGTGGCATCTTCGGTTGCACCTTTATGAATCAGGGTCATGATGCTCAGTTCATGGAACATGTTCAGGGTATTGTTGCTGGCCGCACCGTCCGTACCGAGGGCAACATTGATGCCCTTCTTTAACATGGTCGGAACAGCGGCAAGTCCGTTACCGAGTTTCATGTTGCTGACCGGATTGGAGGCCACGGTAACATGATTTTCGGCTAAAATGTCCAGATCCTCCGCCGATAAATGCACGCAGTGTGCCGCAATGGTCCGGTTGTTGAAAAGTCCCGCTCTTTCCGCTAACGCAATCGGGGTTGCCTTGTATTTCTTCTTGCAGTCGGCAACCTCTTTCCGGCTTTCGGAAAGATGCATGTTCACTTTCATATTGTATTCCATCGCCAGATCGGCAATGTATTTCTGCATTTTTTCGCTGCAGCTGTAAGGGGCGTGGGGACCCATGCAGACTTCGATCAGTTCGTTGTCTAAGTAGTTCTCCCTTGCCTCCATGGTCTCTTTAATTCTGCGAATGCCACCTTCGTCATCGGGTCCTTCCCCTACGAGTCCGCGCGAAACGATGCCTCGAAGCCCCGCTTCCGTAATCGCTTTACAGGAAGGTTCCATGCAGATATTCATGTCGATGAATCCGGTAGTACCGCTTTCGATCATTTCGAGAAGTCCAAGGCAGGTTCCCCAGTAAGCATCCTCCGGAGTCATTTTTTCTTCCATCGGATAAATGGTCTTAAAAAGCCAGTTATCGAAAGAAAGATCGTCGCCTAATCCGCGCATGAAATTCATGTAAATATGCGTATGCGCATTGATGAGACCCGGCATTAACAGTTTGTTCTTTCCGTCAATTACCTTATCGGCCGTCTTGTCGGAAAAAGGTGCACGATACAGTTTCTTCTGGTCACATTCAATGACCGCACGAATGGTATCGTCCTCAATGTAAACATTACATTCCCGAACGACAAAAGTCTCCTTTTGGTCCGGTAATACCGTCATAATCTCTTTGATAAAAATCTTCATAACCCTGCCCCCGTTTTTTCCTTTTTTTCCAGAAATCTGTTCTCCCCTGTTGTTTCAGTCACCGGACGAAACCTCCCCCCATGAAGTGCCGCCCGGTGAACAATTTCACTAATTATACAAGCGCTACCGTCTGTCTTGCAATGGCAAGTTCCTCATTGGTAGGAACAACCATTACGGTAACCTTGTCTCCCGGACGGGAAATAATAACTTCCTCACCGCGAATGGCATTCTTTTCCGCATCGATTCCGCATCCTAAGTAATCCAGGTATTCGCCGACCATTGCACGGACACGTCCGTCATTTTCACCGATACCTGCCGTAAATGCAATCACGTCGACGCCGTTCATGGCAGCCACGTAGGAACCGATGTATTTTGCCACACGATAGGTATAAGCTTCCAGTGCCATTTTTGCAAGTGCGTTTCCTTCATCCATTGCTTTGGATAAATCTCTGAAATCGCTGGATACGCGACTCATTCCTTCCACACCGGATTTCTTGTTCATCACGTTGTTTACTTCGGATACGGTTAATCCTTCCTTGTTTGCGATGAATTCCACAATCGCGGGATCGATATCTCCGCAACGGGTTCCCATGATTAATCCTTCAAGCGGGGTAAGTCCCATGGACGTATCCACGCATTTTCCGTTCTTTACCGCGGAAATGGAAGCACCGTTTCCTAAGTGGCAAACGATAATCTTTAAATCTTCTCTGGTTTTTCCGAGGATTTCAGCCGCACGTGCGGATACGAAATCATGGCTGGTTCCGTGGAATCCGTAACGGCGAACTTTGTATTTCTCATAATACTCATAGGGAAGTCCGTACATATATGCCTTCTCGGGCATGGTCTGATGGAAAGCGGTATCGAATACGGCTACCATCGGAACGTTTGCCATAATCTTCTGGCAGGCACGGATTCCGATTAAGTTTGCGGGATTGTGAAGCGGTGCAAGGTCGTTGCACTCCTCAATTGCCTTGATCACTTCTTCATTAATAACAACACTCGATGCAAACTTCTCGCCGCCATGGACGATTCTGTGTCCGACCGCATCGATTTCGTCTAACGATTTTACAACTCCGTGGTTTGCATCGGTCAGAGCGTCAATAACCATCTGAACCGCTACGGTATGATCCGGCATCGGTGCTTCGATTACAACCTTCTCTCCGCCGGCCGGTGTATGATTCAGTCTCGCTCCGTCCATTCCGATTCTCTCGCAAAGACCCTTCGCAAGAACCGCCTCGGACTCCGAATTGATCAGCTGATATTTCAAAGATGAACTTCCGCAGTTAATTACCAATACATTCATAATACTTTCTCCTTCTGTATTTTATTTCTATAATTCTATACATTTCCG
>OMRN01000102.1 GCA_900313265.1 uncultured Lachnospiraceae bacterium
ACCGGTTTCCGGTAAATCCCCTTCCCCGCAAGAAAGCTTCCGACGGACCTTGTCACATTCGCAACCTCTTTAAAGGTAAGTCCCGCCGTACCTTCCGTATAGGCCGTCTTATCCGGTTTCTTATCCTCTATCCGATATAAATAATCCAAAACATGATTGTGCATTTTTATCCCTTCTTCATCTCGGCATCCAGTACTTCACGTTTCCGGTGAATGGCCGGATCCTCGTATTTATCCATAAAATCATCGCCCAGGGTAACCTTCTCTTTTGCAAAACGGACCGCTCCGAGCTGTGTGTAAACCGATACGATTTTTCCGAAACGGATTTTATCAAAGAAGTTAAAAATCTCCATCGGAATGGTCCGGTCAAACTGGGGAACATCCGCAAAACGCACCGGGTAATCCAGACTGTCGCGCGGATGCGGTTTAAGAAATACCCTTCCCTCTTTTTCGTATTCGCAAACCAGATCGCGGAAAATCTTTTCCCTGGTATCAAACGAAGGAGTTAAGGGTTCCGTCAGTATGAGAATATTTTTCTCTTTCTCATCGATGTTTTCTTCCATCCGGATCAGTTCATCATAATTGCGGACAAACGTCCGGATAATGATTTCTTTTTCCTTTTCGCCGAGTGCGTCCATCAGCGCATTTCTGGGCACCTCTTTATACACATCCGGTTCATCGTCAATGACGCTTAAATCGTTGACTTCCATATCGAGGCAGTACTTTCCGTATCCGTCGCGAATGAAAATCAGATTGCATTTTTTGCTTAAGAATTTCTTTAATCCGAAATGTCCCCTGTTGTCATACTTTGCATAAACCGCCACGCTTAGCGTGTCAAGGCCGTCTTCCACGGCATGATAATAAATGTGTTTGTAGTTTAAATAGTATCCGACCGGGTCCGTGTCGCAGAAAACATATACATCCTTATATTTCGAAAAATCCACCGGAACATACGGTTCCAGCGCCTTCGCAAATTTCTTTGTAAATTTGATGCGGGAAATCATATTCGAAATGATGTTTCCCTTGTCTTCCCGGTATTTCAGAAGGTCCGGGAATTCGCTTTCTCTTTTTTCGTCAAAAAGAATCACGTCACGGAATACGCCGCTTTCCTTTACGCGGTCGGGAAATGATTCGAAATCCGTGGACATGGTGCTGATTACCATATCCGCGGCTTCCCCGCGGTTTTCAAGATTCAGTTCCTTTAAATATGCCACAAATACATGATAATACGTGTGGCATACATAAACGCGTCCGTGCTTTTCCATTCCCGTAATCCGTCTGTAATCGATTCTTTACCCGGTGCTTTTTTCGTATCCGTTCCGGATAATCAGCTTTCCGTATACTTCTTAACCAGTGCTTCGATATCCGCAAGCGAATTGAAATTCTCCGGAATGATATCACCGGCTTTGACCGTAATATCAAATGTCTTTCCCAATTCACCTACAATTGTAATTATATCAAAGGAATCCAGAATGTTGCGGTCCACCAGTGCGGTCTCATTCTCAAAATCCACGTCTGTGCGGATTCCTTTTAACATTTCAAGCAGTTTGTCCATTTTTCAATCTCCCGTATCATTCTAATCTTTTATTTTCGCTTTCTTTTTCACCGGTTTTTAACTTTCATAAAATCTCCGTTGCGGAATAATAATATTATCTGCTGACTCATCCCTTCACGGCTTTTTCCAGATGAAGGATTTCCTTATCTCTCCAAAATCCCACTTCGTACACTTCTTTCGGATTGTCAAAGCATAAGGTGTAATTTTCAAAATGATATACATTCGCCCCGCCGTTATTTAACAAATCGTCCTTTAATACTTCATACGCCTTCGGCAGGTCAATCACATGAAGTTCGATATTGTGAAAAGGAACGGTCTGCCCGACTTTTGTTTCTTCGAAAAATGCGTTGTTCTGCGAAGATTTACAGCTGACATCCAGCGCTCGGACATACATGGAATAGCATCTTTCTTCGGTGACACCGTTTTCGTCGGTATAGTTTCCGATAAAATATTTCGGATAACGGTACGGAACCTTTACGGACATTTCCACATAATGCTTAAACGTCATGCTCCTGAGTCCGCTGACATTTAAATCCAGTTCCTTTCCTCCGTTATGATGCAGATAATAAAACGGAGATGCCTTTCCCCATGCTTCCTGGTTATTCATTTCGTAAAGCATTTTTGCATCCTTCCCCCAAACCATGAAGGAATAGATGGCATGTTTTGTACGTACAAAATCGGAACGGTTATTTAAAATAAAATTGTTAAACGACCCGACTTCTCCCTGTGTCTTATGATAATCAAAGGCTTCGCCCCTGCAAAATCCCCAGGAATATACCGGAAATAAAAGTGTTCCTTCTTCGGTTACATGATTTTTGATTTCATCCACCAGCCGGTTTAAATAGTCCGTCTGATCCTGTTTCGAAGCAAATTCCAGTTCCCGGGATGCTTCCACCACCATGGCGGCAATATCCGATCCGACATAGAGAATATCACCCTTTTGAATGCCCAGATCATCAAGTCCTTTATGGAAATCCTGCCAGTACTGTTCTGCTTTATTTGTATTCATTCTGCCCTCCGTAATATTGATGCCGGAAAAATAAATCAGCCTTCGATTTCCTCCAGCAGATCATGTGCCAGAAGCTTGTCTTTTATTTCGTAAAGTTCCGATGCCGGAACATGTATCTTATCCGCAATCCAGATTAAATCATGCTTTCCGTCCGCATAGGCAATAAAATTCGTCATGCTTTTAATGGCATCATAGCTTCCCTTCTTGCTGATGGAAGGATATAATCCGCGTTTTCCAAGCTGCGGTTCGCAGAAAACTTTGATGCGGTAATATCCGTTATTCTCAAGAAGGCGAATAACATTCGTCATTACCTGATAGGCACCGCCGAATCCTTCGGGAGATACCAGATTCATGTCATCGGCCGATGTATGATATTCCGGATATCTCGTAAAGAGGGTTCTGGAAAAACCGACAACCGGCAAATCCACACCCGGTGCATTATACTGTCTTTCATCCGAACCGCGGCACAGATAATCATATCTCGTATAGGGGCCGTTATATTCAAGCACATGTGTCAACGCACGGTCCGAAAGTGTATCGGCATAACGTGATTCCAAAATGGAATAATCCCTGTTATCCCCGACACAGCTTAAATTAAATCCGGCTGTCATATGCTCTTTCATATGGGGTAAATGTGTCGAAAGATAGGTAATCGAACCGATGGTTTCCGGAATAAAAATAAAACGATAGGTATATTTCCGGTTCTTCATCGCGTTTACAAACTTGATTAGAAAAGTCGCAAGCGCCGGACCGGAGCTTTCGTTATTTGCCATATGCGGATGACAGGTGTAGGTGGAAAAGAATATCTCTTTCTTTGATTCTCCGGGCAGTACAAGTTCCCCATAGGTTAAATTCCCGTCAAAAAGCTCACTGTCGATAAACATGTGGTATTTTCCCTCGGGAAGGGAATCCCGCATATTCTGTGACATGCAAAAACCGTAGCGTTCACGGTAATAGGAAGTAACATACGGAATCACGTCCGGTGCATCTTCCTGCACATAAACATGCTCTTTTAATTCCTTTAAATCCACCCATTCGTCCACCGGCGTGGAATAGCCGAGAATATGAAGCGGATTGATTTTATAATCAATGATTCTCTCACCTTTTTCATTTTCGATATATCCTTCGCGGATTTTCCATTCCTTCGGAACCGTCCAGTCAAAAACCTGCGTTCCGGTCGGGACCTTTAAAATGTCCATCGTCGGGCATCCGCTCTTTACGAGTTCTATATTGATCATTTCAAGTGTTTTTACCACCCACTCGCCGGTTATGCTTCTCGCAAGCGGAAAAATCTCCCCGCAGAAATCATAGATTTCTTTTCCCTTGTTTAATTCCGTTTCGTTCATCGTATTAAATCTGTCCTTTAATAAATATCGTTCTAAATGTTTTTATGATTTAACTTATTTCAATCCGTGTGCTTCAAGTCTCAAAGACATGCCGGGCAGAAATACTCCGCAATCCTTTCGGCGCCCTTCCCGTCTACCAGTTCGGCTTCTTTCCGGATCATATCGCATCTTAATTCGTAATTTTCCGCCAGTTCTTTTACGGCATCCGCAAGTTTGTCATAAAAGTTTTCCACGGTTCGCACATCACCGACGTAGCGGTAAATTCCGAGTCTTCCGAATTCTTCCCCTCCGGGAAGCTGGTTGTCCGCCATGGAAAAATTAATCCCCGGAATACGGCATGCACAGATTTCATACTGTGTGCTGCCTGCTGCTGAAATTGCGATGTCCGACGAAAGCAGTACTTCTTTCATGTTCCGCACATTCACGGAAACCGTAAGCCACTTCGTTTCATCCGCTGTTTTTTTCAGTTCTTTTAAATCCGGTTCCATGGCTCCGAGAATCATATGAAAAGAAAAATTCTCCGTCAGATCCTTTCGCTCTTTCAGTTTATTTACAAACTGCATTGCCATGCGAAGCGGATCGGCTCCGCCGAAGGAAACCAGCACATTTTTCACTTTTTCCGACGGCTCTTTATGAATAATATCCCCGAATTCTTTACGCAGGGGCGCATACAGGGGCTTTAATAACATCTTTGGAAGCACACAGCCCTCGCGTTCATAAAGCGCCTTATACTGCTCTTCGGATGCATAGACATTATAATTAATCAGTGTCTTTACCGGATAAGCAAATGCATATACATCGTCAAGATAAACCGAATGAACTACATTTGTAAGCGAATTCAGATATTCCCTTGTTACATAATAACTGTCGACAAACAGATAATCCGGATTTTCCTTCCCGAGTATTTTAATTAGCACCGAAAGTTCCTTATCCATTTCATCGTAAGCGTTTTCCAGACGAACGACCGGATAACCTCTTTGCCCAATCGTTTCGGTATAAGAATCTTTCGCACAGATAAAAGAACATTCTGCTCCTTTTGCGGCAAATGCATCCGCAACGGAAAGACAGCGCATCACATGCCCCTGCCCGATATTTTTATTTGCATCCGCACGAAAGAAAATTTTCATTTACGTTATTTCTCCAGTACTTTATTTCTTCAGCACCGCCATCGTATCCGCAATATTCATATCCCACGAAAAATCACGGTCTCCGATGATTCTCTTAAAATCCTTCACCGTGTGAGAACTTCCTGTGCCGCATTGTTTTACCGGGACAATTTTTCCGTTTTTTAACTCTTCCCAGTTTTGCTTAAAAAGCCCTGTAATCTCCGAAATCAGAAGATCGTACGCATCGGCAAACGACATGTTTTCTTCGTCCATTACCACTTCCTTTTGGCAGAGAATATCACCGGTGTCGAGTCCCGCATCCAGCACATGGATCGTAACGCCCTTCGGGGAGTTTTCATAAAAGCTGAAGAAGTTCGGTGCCGATCCGCGGTTAAACGGAAGATAGGAAATATGCAGATTGACAATCCGCCCCTTTAAATATTCCGTGATTTCCGCCGGA
>OMRN01000099.1 GCA_900313265.1 uncultured Lachnospiraceae bacterium
CACACAAGACCTGTTCTTTTACGGAACTTTTAAGCAAACAGAAAAGCAAGATGGACACCATCGTGACGTTTTTGATTATTCTGGAACTGATTAAGGTCGGAAGTATCGATGTGAAGCAGGATAAAACATTTTCGGATATCATTATTACGTATAAGGCACCTTTTGTGAGGGTGGATTTATCTGAGTAAAACCGGGAGATTATGCAATATGGAAATGAAACGCATACAGGCTGCAATCGAAGCAATCCTTTTTGCTAAGGGCGAATCGGTTGAAGTGAAGGACTTAACGGAAGCACTTGAGTGCAGTGAAGAAGAAATCCGTCAGGCAATTGACAACTTAAAAACAAATTACGCAAAAGCGGACCGGGGCATACAGATTACGGAACTGGAGAATGCCATTCAGCTTCGTACCAAGGAAGAGTTCTATGACGATTTGATTAAAGTAACCACGGTTCCGAAGAAGCAGACCCTTACCGATGCGGCACTCGAAACGTTATCGATTGTTGCCTACAAGCAGCCGGTTACGCGTCTGGACGTGGAGAAAATCAGGGGCGTCAATTCCGATTCGAGTCTGAATAAACTGCTTGAATACGGTCTGATTACGGAAGTCGGCCGTCTGGATGCACCGGGAAAACCGATTTTATTCGGAACCACAGAACAGTTCTTACGGTCGTTCGGTGTTAAATCCATCGAGGATCTTCCGCAGGTAAATCCGGATGTCTTAGAAGACTTCAAGGTGCAGGCGGAGAAGGAAATTCAGATTAAACTCGATATTTAAAACCGGCCCTTCGATATCAAAGGTAAACGTTCGTTTTTTACCTGGAATAAAACGGAATTTGCCCATATTGGCAAAAAGTACAGTTAAAGGTCAAAAAATACGGAAAAATCGTAAAAATTTTTCTATGTTTTTTGACTTTTTTATGTTATAGTGATATTTGGCTGTGTTTGGGGTTTTTCCCATACGACAAACAATATTTTTTTAAAATATATATGGAGGTTTTCAACATGAGTACTGTTTCTACAAGTGCAGCGAGATCGAGAATCGAATCATTGCTCGATCCAAACAGTTTCGTTGAAATCGGCGGACTCATTTCTGCCAGAGCAACCGATTTTAATCTGAAACAGATTGATACTCCGTCCGACGGTGTTATCACCGGATACGGTGTAATCAATGACAATCTGGTTTATGTATACAGCCAGGACGCTTCCGTTTTAGGCGGAACCGTAGGAGAAATGCATGCGAAGAAAATTGCCGATCTTTACGATAAGGCAATGAAGATGGGCGCTCCGGTCATCGGCTTAATCGATTCCGCGGGTCTTCGTCTTCAGGAGGCAACGGATGCATTAAACGGATTCGGGGAGATTTATTTAAAGCAGTCCATGGCCAGCGGCGTAATCCCTCAGATTACCGCAATTTTCGGCAACTGTGGCGGCGGACTTGCCATTGTTCCCGCACTTTCCGATTTTACCTTTATGGAGAAGAAGGGTGCACATCTTTTTGTAAATGCACCGAATGCACTTGACGGAAACAGCAAGGATAAATGCGATACTTCCGATGCCAAGTTCCAGACCGAAGAAAGCGGACTTGCGGATTTTGCTGAGGATGAGCAGGAGATTTTTGCAAAAATTCGTGAGCTGGTTGCATTCCTTCCCGCAAACAACGAAGAAGAAGCGGAAGAAATCGCAAGCGAAGACAGCTTAAACAGAGCCTGTGCTTCCATCGAAGCAGGCTATAAGGATGCCGCTTTGGCATTTTCCGATATTGCCGATGACAATGCGTTCCTTGAAGTAAAAGCAGGATACGGCAAAGAAATGGTAATCGGCTTTATCCGCTTAAACGGACTTACCGTCGGATGCGTCGGAAACCGCAGCGTCATTTATGACGAAGAAGGCAAAGAGGCAGAAACACTTGACGAAGTTCTTTCGGTAAACGGATCCGTGAAGGCTGCGGAATTCATTAATTTCTGCGATGCATTCTCCATTCCGGTTCTTTCCCTTACCAATGTAAAAGGATTCACCGCATGCAAATGTTCCGAGAAGAGAATTGCCAGAGCAATCTCCAAACTGACTTATGCATTCGCGAATGCATCCGTTCCCAAGGTAAACGTTATCTTAAAAGAAGCTTACGGCAGCGCATATGTTGCCATGAACTCCAAGGCACTCGGCTGTGACGTAACCTTTGCATGGGAAGATGCACAGATCGGAACCATGGATTCAAAAATTGCCGCAAAGATCATGTATGACGGACAGGGTGCGGATGTAATTAACGACAAGGCAAAAGAGTATGCCGCATTACAGAATTCCGCCATGAGCGCTGCAAAGAGAGGATATGTGGATTACATTATCGCTCCCGCAGATACAAGAAAGTATGTTATCGGTGCGTTCGAAATGCTTTACTCCAAGCGTGAAGACCGCCCCGCAAAAAAACACGGCACAGTATAAAGAAAGGCGGAAACGTATGAAAAAACAGATAACCATTCTGTGCTGTGTCTTAAGTGCGATTTTTCTGTTTGCAGGATGTTCCAAGAAGGAAACCGAGATTCCTTTATGCGACCGGGAACAGATTGAAAGCAATGTGGATACCGTAATTGACCAGATTGTCTGCAATCTTCCGGATAAAGAGGGTGACCTTCCGGAATATTATGACAGCACTTATTATTACGATCAGTCCCATCTGGATCGTAAACAGTGGGCTGCAAAACAGGAA
>OMRN01000473.1 GCA_900313265.1 uncultured Lachnospiraceae bacterium
AATGCCGGAATGAAGAACTTAGCGGCAGGTGCCAATCCGATTATCTTAAGAAAAGGTATGAAGAAAGCAACGGATGTTGCCGTAGAATCCATTAAGGAGATGAGCTCCAAGGTAAACGGCAAAGAGCATATTGCAAGAGTTGCCGCAATTTCCGCAGGAGATGACGAAGTAGGTAACATGGTTGCGGATGCCATGGAAAAAGTTTCGAACGACGGTGTTATCACTATCGAGGAAAGCAAGACCATGCAGACCGAACTCGATCTGGTAGAAGGTATGCAGTTTGACCGTGGATACTTATCCGCATACATGGCAACCGATATGGAGAAGATGGAAGCGGTTTTAGATAATCCTTACATCTTAATTACCGATAAGAAAATCTCCAATATTCAGGACATCCTTCCGCTTCTTGAGCAGATCGTTCAAAGCGGTGCAAAACTTTTAATTATCGCGGAAGATGTCGAAGGTGAAGCACTTACCACATTAATCGTAAACAAACTCCGCGGAACCTTTAATGTAGTAGCGGTTAAGGCTCCGGGATACGGCGACAGAAGAAAAGCAATGCTTGAAGATATCGCTATTCTTACCGGTGGTAAGGTAATCAGCTCCGAACTCGGATTAGAGCTTAAGGATGCTACTTTTGAAGATCTCGGACAGGCCAAGAGCGTTAAGGTTCAGAAAGAGAACACCATTATCGTGGACGGCGAAGGCGACAAAGATGCCATTAATGCAAGAATCGCACAGATTAAGATGCAGATTGAGGAAACCACTTCCGATTTCGACAGGGAAAAATTACAGGAGCGCTTAGCAAAACTTGCCGGCGGCGTTGCCGTAATTCGTGTCGGTGCGGCTACCGAAACCGAAATGAAGGAAGCAAAACTCCGTATGGAAGATGCTTTGGCAGCAACCCGTGCAGCAGTGGAAGAAGGAATTATCGCAGGCGGCGGAAGCGCATACATTCATGCATCCAAGAAAGTGGAAGCTTTGGCCGAGTCGCTTGAAGGCGATGAGAAGACCGGTGCACAGATAGTTCTTACCGCACTGAAGGCTCCGCTTTATCATATCGCTGCTAATGCAGGACTGGACGGATCCGTTATTATCAACAAGGTTTACGAATCCGAAGTAGGAACCGGTTTTGACGCATTAAAGGAAGAGTACGTTAAGATGATCGATGCCGGAATCCTTGATCCCGCAAAGGTTACCAGAAGCGCACTTCAGAATGCAACCAGCGTTGCTTCCACCTTCTTAACCACCGAAAGTGCTGTGGCAAACATCAAAGAAGATACTCCTGCAATGCCTGCAGGTGCCGGCATGGGCGGAATGGGATATTAATATCCGGTTAAAAATCAAAAGGAACATTTTTCGGGCGGGAGAATTCTTCCGCCCGATTTTAATGTGTTTTATTATGCCGGCATGTGAAGGTATTTGTATGAATTAAGGTTGATTTTTTTGCGTTTCCGTGTTACTTTTATATTTGTGTTTTTGCTGTTTTCTTATAAGGGGAAAATGGTATCGCCTGCGGGGAAATGATGAATCATCATAAGCCTGGCAGACGTAAGAACAGGGATTGCGGTTAAAAACACATGATGGAAACAACCGGAGAATTAAAGTTACAAGGAGAGAAAAAGTTATGAAGAAAGTATTCGTGAGCATTTTGGCATTATCTCTCGGTGTTTTGACGGTTTTTGGAACCGGCTGCACCAAGAAGCAGACGGAACTGATTATGGCTACCAATGCAGAGTTCCCGCCTTATGAGTATTATGACGGGGATAAGATTGTCGGCATCGATGCGGAAATCGCACAGGCAATTGCCGATGAGATGGGAGCAACTTTAGTGATTGAGGATATGCAGTTTGATTCCATCCTTGCATCCGTACAGACCGGAAAAGCCGATATGGGTGTAGCGGGAATGACCATTACCGAGGATCGTCTGCAGAATGTCGATTTTTCCATTCCGTATGCAACGGCTATGCAGGTAATTATTGTTCCTGAAGATTCCGATATTACCACTCCGGATGATCTGGCAGGAAAGACCATCGGCGTTCAGCTCGGAACCACCGGTGACATTTATGCGGATGACATCGAGGATGCTACCATTGAACGTTACAATAAAGGCTTCGAAGCGGTAAGCGCACTTACCCAGGGCAAAGTTGATGCGGTTATTATCGATAATGAGCCCGCAAAAGTTTTTGTCAGCCAGAATGAAGGTTTAAAGGTAGTCAGCGAGGAATTTACGATTGAAGAGTACGCAATTGCCATCAAGAAAGGCAATACCGATCTTTTAAATCAGGTAAATGATGCAATCTCCAAACTTCAGGAGAGCGGAAAGCTTCAGGAGATTGTTGATAAATACATCAAGGCGGAATAAGTTAGAGTAATGAATCATAAACCGGCAGGGCACGACAGCGCAAAAGCTGCAGCCGTAAACTCATCAGAGCAGACGATGCCGCGATGGAGATGCTGCAAAGCGCATCTGTTGTCCTGCCGGTATTTTTAACAGGAGAAACAAATGAATATCGTTCTCACTGCGGCGGAAGACCCCTCGTTCTTTCAAAAGCTCGCGGAAGATTTTTATCTGAATTTCGTTAAAGATGCCAGATGGGAATATATTGTAGACGGTCTGAGGGTTACCTTAACGGTAACTTTTTTTGCCGTTATTATCGGTATCGTACTGGGCTTTTTGGTGGCGATTATCCGGTCCACGCATGACAAGGCGACGAATTTATCGCCGTTTTTAAAAGCGGTTTTAGCGGTGCTGAATTTCTTTTGCAATGTTTATCTGACGGTCATCAGAGGAACTCCCGTACTGGTACAGCTTTTAATTATTTATTTTGTCATTTTTGCGTCGGTCAGGGTGGATAAGATTGTTGTTGCCGTTATCGCCTTCGGAATCAACTCCGGAGCGTATGTGGCGGAAATCGTGCGCGGCGGAATCATGTCCATCGACCAGGGACAGTTCGAGGCGGGGCGTTCGCTCGGATTTAATTTTACGCAGACCATGTGGTATATCATTATTCCGCAGACGTTCAAAAATGTTCTGCCGGCTCTCGGAAACGAATTCATTGTTCTTTTAAAGGAAACTTCCGTTGCGGGTTACATCGCATTGCAGGATCTGACAAAAGCAGGCGATATCATAAGAAGCCAGACCTTCTCGGCCATGCTCCCGCTTCTTGCGGTTGCGGCCATTTATCTGATCATGGTGCTGCTTTTCAGCAATTTATTAAAATTGTTAGAAAGGAGGCTTAGAAAGAATGAAAAATAGTAATACAGCTCCTTTCAACGAAGAAAAAGAT
>OMRN01000419.1 GCA_900313265.1 uncultured Lachnospiraceae bacterium
AACTTGACTTATAAGACGGTCCTAAAAGAGAAGAGGAATGATTCCCATATGACAAAAATATACCGACCGGTTGGATTATTCCGACCGGCCGGTTTTTTGTTCATCATTCTTGTTTTCGCTGTTCTTTTGTTTCAGTCCGCAGTTTGCGGCATTTGCACAGCCGTCACAGCCGCAGGAACACCCGCCTGTTTTCCGCCTCCGGATGGTGATAAGGATTGCCAGCACAATAACCGCGGCTACCGCCGCGCCCGCTATGATGGTTCCGATGTTTTCCGCAATCCAGTGCATGTGTTCCTCCCGTGCAGATGCTTTGTCTGAGTATGGAAATAATATACTGTATCGGGACGGAATATTCAACACGGAAAGAGGCGGAAGGACTTGCGAAGAGGGGAGATTTGTGGTAGGATAGGCAGTGGAAAAGCAATGACGGAAAGAGTACCGTAGCGGGAGATCCGCAGAGAGGATGCCATATGCTGGAAGGTGTCCGGTCGAAGTTACGGGAAAACCACTCCCGAGCTGAACAGAGAAGCCGAAAGGTGAACTGTCTCCGGATCGCCCCGTTACAGGCAGGATGAGTGAAAAACAAGGTGGAACCGTGTAGAAACTACACCCTTGATTGTGCGTTTGATGCGCAAATCAAGGGCTTTTTATTTTTAAGGAGGAAAAAATAATGGTTAATTTTAAAGAAGACGAGAGCTTAAATACGCTGAACCACTCCTGTGCACATATGATGGCACAGGCGGTAAAGCATCTGTATCCGAATGCGAAATTCTGGGTAGGTCCCGTGGTGGAAGAGGGATTTTACTATGATATGGATTTGGGCGATAAGATGCTGACCGATGAGGATGTGGAAGCCATCGAAAAGGAAATGAAGAAAGTGGCAAAGACCGGCGTGAAGATTTACCGTCGTGAGATTACCAAAGCGGAAGCAATGGAAATGTTCAAGGATGATCCGTACAAAATGGATTTAATTTCCGGTATGGAAGACGGAACAATCACCTGCTATGATCAGGGCGATTTTACCGATTTATGCCGCGGACCTCACGTAGATAATGTTAAGCTTTGCCGTAACTTTAAGCTTGTTAAGCATTCCGGTGCTTATTTTAAGGGTGATGCTACAAAGCAGATGTTAAACCGAGTATACGGCGTATGTTTCCCGACGCCGGAGGAGTTGGAAGAGCACTTAAAACTGCTTGAAGAGGCAAAGGAAAGAGACCACAGAAAAATCGGAAAGGACATGCAGCTTTTCATGTCCGACGATTTAGTAGGCCGCGGCCTTCCGATGTTTTTGCCGAACGGCTATATTATCTGGCAGGAGCTGGAGAACTACATCCGTACGAAAGAGCAGAAGCTCGGCTATCAGCATGTGCTTACACCCTGTGTCGGAACCGTTGATTTATACAAGACTTCCGGACACTGGGATCATTATAAGGAGAATATGTTCCCGGCAATGGAAGTAGAGGGTGAGAATTTCGTGCTTCGTCCGATGAACTGCCCGCATCATATGAGAATATATGCAAACCGTCCTCATTCCTATAAGGAACTGCCAATCCGTCTGGCGGAAATTGCGCATGACTTCCGTTTTGAATCATCGGGAACATTGAAGGGAATCGAGAGAGGACGTCATTTCTGCCAGAACGATTCGCATATTTTTGTAACTCCGGATCAGATTAAGGATGAGGTTAAGAATGTCTGTGATTTGATTTTTACGACCTATGAAGACTTCGGAATTACCGATTACAGATGCGTTCTTTCGCTACGTGATCCGGCCGATACGAAGAAGTACCATCCCGATGACGAGATGTGGAATACCGCAGAGGAAGCGCTTCGCCAGACCTTAAACGAAATCGGAATCGAGTATACCGAGGAAATCGGAGAGGCGGCATTCTACGGACCGAAGCTTGACGTAAACGTAAAGCCTGCAGTCGGTGCGGAGATTACGCTTTCGACCTGCCAGCTGGACTTCTGTCTGCCGGCGAAGTTTGAGCTTACTTACATCGATGATGACGGTTCGAAGAAGACACCGGTTGTTCTGCACCGTGCGATCTTAGGTTCCATCGACCGTTTCATGGCATACATTCTTGAGGAAACCAAGGGTAATCTGCCGACCTGGCTGGCTCCCGTTCAGGTTAAGGTTCTGCCGATTAAAAATGACGACGAGGAACTCAATGCTTACGCAATGAAAGTCTATGATGCGCTTTTTGACGCGGATGTCAGAGTCGATATGGATGACAGAAGCGAGAAATTTGGCTACAAGATGCGTGAGGCGCAGATTCAGAAGGTTCCTTACATCGTGGTAGTCGGAAAGAACGAAGCCGAAGCAGGTGAGATTTCGTACCGTCTGCATGGTGAGAAGGAGACGACAACCGTGAAGTTTGACGAGTTCGTGAAGATTGTGACGGAGGAGATTAAGACCAAGGGACGCAAATAAGCGGAGGCAGTTATGGCAAGACAGTTCTGGAAACCATCGAACATGTTATACCCGTTGCCGGCGGTGTTAATCAGCTGTGCGGATGAAGAGGGGAATGCGAATGTCATGACGGCGGCGTGGACGGGCACGGTTTGTTCCGACCCGGTTATGGTCAGCGTATCGATCCGGAAAGAGCGTTTTTCTCATGATATTATAAAACGTACGGGTGAGTTTGTTATCAATCTGACGACGGAATACATGGCTTTTGTGACCGATTACATGGGCGTCAAATCCGGGAAAAATATCGACAAGTTCGGATTCGGTGAGAATGAATTTGACGGAAAACTGAAACTGACGAAATCGCCGTCCCGGTTTATAAAGGCACCGGGAATTGCGGAAAGTCCGGTAAACTTAGAGTGTAAGGTAACACAGGTTCTGGAACTCGGAAGCCATGATATGTTTCTTGCGGAAGTATTAAGTACTGACGTGGATGACAAATATTTAGACGGGAACGGTAAATTCGACCTGGCGAAAGCGAAATTACTGGCTTACAATCACGGCGAATACTACGGACTCGGAGAGTATCTGGGTAAGTTCGGATACTCGGTTAAAAAGAAGTAATGTTGAGTGCCTGTCACTTTTGAGGCAAAAGTGCAAAGAGATGCGAAGCATCTTTTGGGCACCCAAAAAGAAAAAGGGGGGGAAGAAAAATGATTACAAAAACGGAAGTGAAGGAAGTATCGATTTACAGAAACAATGCGATGGTAATCCGTACGGGAGTCGCAAAGCTGGAAACCGGCAGAAATCTTGTTTATATTGCCGGCATGACGGAATCGGCCGTGACGGGATCGTTCCGGTTGAAATTTCCGCCGACGGTAAAAGCGATTAATATGCAGCTTGTGAATCTTACCGATGATCTGGATGTGGGAGAGGAAAAGGAGTCGGATAAAATCCGTGCAAAAATCGCAGACCTTTCCTATCGCATCAACACCTGTAACTTTATGGAAGAACTTCAGAAAACGAATGCGAATTTTACCGTACGCACGGAAGTATCGTTAGAAGCGCAGGAAGAATACATGAAGAAGCTTCCCGGAGAACTCGATAAAATTCATGAAGAAGTAAAGGAATTAACGAAGGTACAGGATCTTTTAGCCAAAGAATTAAAAGAAGCGGAAAAGGAAGAAGCCAAGCCGCTTATCATGGCGGAACTGGTTACGGAAAATGCCG
>OMRN01000098.1 GCA_900313265.1 uncultured Lachnospiraceae bacterium
CTTTTTTATACTCTGCAGCATGTTCATAACCGGAATTCCAGAACACTTCGGATAAACTCCACTTCATTCCTATTTCTTCCAGTTTCCGAATACGTTCCGCCGAAAGCTTTCCCTGTTTGTAACGACTTCTCTGCGTTCCAAGCCAGGCATATATATCGGTTCCTTCGATACTGAAGCCAACCGGAATAGAATTGATATCTCGGTTCGAAGCCGATTCTTTATCTCCGTCTGGATACGCATACTCGCATACTAAAAGAAATCCTTTTTCCCATTTATCTTCGTTCCGGTCCCAACACATTCCGATGTTTTCAAGCATCTGAATCTGTTCCGCACTTAATGCGCCCTCTGCGAACTTTTCTCTCTGAGTAGAAATCCAGATTCCGAGTTTCATATCTTCCACGCAATAATCATGTGGTATTAATAAATCTCCAAATCCCTCATAATATGCTTTTGCCAGTTCGTAGCCTTTCATCCAGTTCCGGCTTCTGGCAGGTCCGAGATTTGCGCCAAGCTCTATCAGTTTTTCAACCTTTTCTGAAGCGAGTTCATCTCTTGTATATTTCTCGCAGATATTCCGATACCATCTGCCAAGCTGTAAACCGTCCGCTGTTTCATATACGGAAGGGATATCCAGATTCCCATAGGTATTTTTATATTGCTCAAGTGATATGAAATATATTTCCCACTTACTCTCTTCACTTGTAAGCCAGTTCATTCCGATGGAATCAAGGAGTTTACGTTTTTCTTCCGATAGCCGGACCCCGTTTGCACGCTGTGTGCTAATCCATCTGCCGAGATACTTGCCATCTTCCGTCCGGTATGTAAGCGGAACATTCAGGTTTCCCTGTTTACCGAAGTACTCTTTCGCTGCACCGTACATGGTCATCCAGTCACTGGCAAGTACATCATCAAGAGCTCGAAACAGTTTCATGCAGTCGCCAACTTCATCGACAATTTCAAACGAATCTGCTATTTCCGTAAGTTCCGCATCTCTGCTATTGAATCGGAACAGTGCTTCCCGCATCTCATCTTTAATTCCGTCGATGCTGTAGAGGCCTTCAATGTTATTCACGATATCGAGAATCACTGCACCATCTTTATCTGCCGCCGACAATGCTCTTCCAATCTGCTGTTTGTAGATAATCGGTGATACCGTCGGCCGAAGCAGAATAACTCCTGAAATATTCCTGATGTGAATCCCTTCATTCAGAGCATCTATACAGAAAAGAAGTTTCAGATGCTTATCATCCGTATCATTCTTAAATTTCACATATTCCGCCACTGCCTCCGGATCTTCGGAATAAAGTGAATAAACATGCGGTTTTGTATCAATGAACCGGAACCACTCCGAAACCTTTGCCATTGCTTCCCGCATTGCTTCAAAATTTGCACAGAATACAATGTATTTTCCGGTCCGATCTTTCATGTGTTTATCGAAGATGACATCCAGTCCGTCTGCCTGCTCGATAGCCCGTCGCAGTTTCTCTAGATACTCATCCGCATCTTTCCGGTTTGACCTCTTCGCTCTTCGTTCATATTTCCTGAACTCATCACCTAAGGAGAATACAGACTGCACATACTTCGGCGGCATCAGGATGCCCCGGACAATGGCTTCGCCAAGTGTCAGTTCACTTGCTACATACCCGTCAAAGAGTTCCTCTGACATATCTCTTTGATAATCGAGATATCTTACAGCTGTAGCGGATAACCCGAGAAGCGGAACATTCTTATATTTCTGAAGGAGTTTTTCTACTCCTTTTCCCCACTGCACGGCTCCGCAACGGTGGAATTCGTCAAGAACGATGTAGTCAGGTTTAAGTTCGGCTAATTCCGAATCCGTCAGATTCATCAGCCTTGCATAGGTCAGGAATTCAATATTCCCCGGTTCATAACCGGTTGTTTTCTTTAAATTTTCAAGTTGTGTGTGGAAAATATATCTTGATGGCGAAAGCCACAGAATGCGTTTCTTCGGATTATCCTCGCAAAGTTTAAAGGCAATAAAAGACTTGCCTGTTCCCGTCGGATGTATCACCGCCGCCTTTCCGGTTGCGGCCATCATGGCAACAGCGCTATCGTACGCTTTCTGATTGTGCTCAAACAGTTCAATCGCCATGCTTTTCGCCTGCCAATCAGTCAATGCTAGTCATTTCAAGCATTACTTATAAATACACAAATACGAAAAAGTATACTTTGTCGGATAGGTATTGTTTTTGTTTGTTTTGAACAAAAAAACCGGATTGTTGTTGTGAATGCTGTGTAGTTTTATGGGTAAAAATATGATATAGTTATAGATGTGTGTAGAAATCAGGAAATCCGAGAAAGTATACTTTCTCGGATTTCCTGATTTAGAAAGAAACTATGAATTTCCCTTATACATTTTACGTTCGCCCCGAAGCTTTCCGGGCCCTGTCATAGAATGTCGATCTCGACATTCCACAAAGTTTTGCAGCATGTTCCGCGGTAATTGCTTTGTTCTTCCACATTTCATAAACTTCGTCAAAACAATCCGGAAGCGGGATTGGCCTTCTTCCAAAAATTACCCCTCTTTCCTTGGCCGCCGCTATCCCTTCCGCCTGACGCTGCCGGATGTTCATACGCTCATTCTCGGATACATAACTTAAAAGTGCCAGAACAACATCCGTGAGAAAGGTTCCCATCAGGTCTTTTCCGTTCCGCGTATCCAGTATCGGCATATCAACAACAACGATGTCCGCGCCTTTTCCTTTCGTGATTTCTTTCCATTGTTCAATCACATCCTCGTAATTCCTTCCCAGCCGGTCGATGCTCTTCACATACAAAACATCTCCCTGTGAGATTTTTCGGATCAGGCGTTTGTACATCACCCGGTTGAAATCTTTCCCCGACTGCTTATCAATAAAGATATTGTCTGGAGGGATTCCCACCGCCTGCAACGCAATCAGCTGCCGCGTCTC
>OMRN01000112.1 GCA_900313265.1 uncultured Lachnospiraceae bacterium
ATAAATGCCGCCCGGAATGATTGAAAAATAGGCGTAAGAAGAATAAAATAGTAAGGGATTTTATTTGATAAAATCAAATTGTTTTTTTCAGAGGGCAGATGAGTATTCATGGAAGAAACCAAGGCTGTCAGAGGAGATGTTCCAACCCCGGAAGATAAAAAGGGAGAGGCGGAACGTTTCAGCGAACTGAATAAAACGAACTATCCGCACAACAACACCGCCCGGCTCAGGAAATGGGTTCCAATCGGGCTTGTTTTGCTGTGTGTAATCTGTGTTGCGATTAACTATTTCGGCGCAAAAGCCGCGACATTCTTAAATCTTCCCCTGTTCCTTGACTGTATCGGAACGATGTTGGCCGCAGCCCTGGGAGGCGGTCTTCCCGGCGTTATTGTCGGTTATCTTACGAATGTATTAAACGGTCTTTCGGATCCGATTTCCATGTATTACGGAATCTGCAATGTTTTAATTGCGCTTGTTACCGCAATTTTCTACCGGCGCAGGTTCATTACGATAAAGAAACCCGGCATGCTGATTCTTACCATCGCGATTTATTCCTTAATTGGCGGCGGAATCGGATCGGTTATTACCTGGCTTTTATACGGTTTCAGTTTCGGAACCGGTATTTCGGCGCCTTTAGCCAATATTATTTTTAATCTCGGCCTCTTCAATAAATTCTGGTCTCAGTTTATCGCTGACATGCTCATCGATATTTTTGATAAAACCATCAGTACGGCAATGCTTCTTTTGATTATTTCGGTTGTGCCGAAGAAGGTGAAGCAGGTGCTTGCTTTCTATACCGAATCGGAAACCTATTTAATCGATGCCCCCACTGTCATGCGTGAAGTAATTGACTCGAGTGTGGAGAACTTCCGCGGGGAGAAGAAAAACGGAAAAAGAATCCGGATCCGGAAGAGCTTGTCTCTTCGCGCCAAGGTTCTGCTTCTTTTGGTAATCGCCAGCGTTTTAATCGGGGTTTCCGCCGGCATCATCAGTTTTACTCTTTACAGGCAGTCGGAGATTGCCGGACGCACGGGAATCGGTGAAGGTGTTGCGACGGTTGCCGCGAATATCGTAAACGGAGATGAGGTTAACCAGTATCTTTACGGAACGTATAACGAAGATTCTTACAATCTGACCTATATAAGATTAAAAGACTTAATCGATAACGTGCCCGATGTGGAAAATTTATATGTTCTGCAAGTAGGAGAAAAAGGCTCCTTTGTCGTTTTTGACTTTGATTCGCCTTCGCACGAAGCCCTGCCGCTCGGGGCCAATACGGTTTTGAGCGACGGACTTCGGAAATATTACGGCGATTTTGTAAGCGGCAAGGAGATTCCCTATGTCACGCAGAAAACGAAGGACGGCGAGTTCTTCAGCATCTGCAAACCGGTACACAATTCAAAAGGAAAATGCGTGGCTTACGCTTTTGTGGATATTTCGACCACGGAAATGAAAGCGGAGATTTATGAATTCCTGATAAAGGTCATCACGCTGTTCTTCGGTATTTTCCTTCTGATTTTTGCCGTATCGCTTCGCCTTGCGGAGAGGGGAGTTACCCATCCGATTAACGAAATGGCCGAGGCGGCGGGAGCTTTTGCCTACGACAGCGAAGAAGCCCGTGACGAAAACGTGGAGAAAATCAACGAACTGGAAATCCACACGGGAGACGAAATCGAGAATCTGTATTACGCGCTCGCCAAGACCACGCGCGATACCATGGGCTACATCGAAGATGTCAACGAGAAAAACCGCATTATCATGAAGATGCAGACCGGTCTGATTATGGTCCTTGCGGACATGGTGGAAGGCCGTGACCAGGAAACCGGCGATCATGTACGGAAGACGGCGGCGTATGTCGGTGCCATTGCAAGAGAAATGAAGAGGGAAGGACGGCATCCGGAAATCCTGACGGAAGAATACATCGACGATATTGTGGCCAGTGCACCTCTGCACGACATCGGAAAAATCTGTGTGCCGGACCGTGTGCTTAATAAGCCGGGCAGACTGACCGATGAAGAATACGAGGAAATGAAGAAGCATACCACGGCCGGAGCGGAGATCATCGACCGGGCAATCGCCGAGGTCAGCGAAGGATCCGGATATTTAAAAGAAGCCGCCAATCTGGCGCATTACCATCACGAGCGCTGGGACGGAACCGGCTATCCGGAGAAGTTAAAGAAAGAGGAAATTCCGCTCTCCGCACGTATTATGGCGGTTGCCGATGTTTTTGACGCACTCATATCCAAGCGGTGCTATAAGAAACCCTACACCTTTGAGGTTGCCATGGATATCATCCGCGAAGGGGCGGGAACTCATTTTGATCCGGAAGTTGTAAGGGCATTTTTGAAAATCGAAAAAGAGATTCAGGAAATTGCCGATACGAATATGAAAGCATTCCATGAAGAAGATGACGATGATGAAATTTGAAAAGCAGCGATTGAATGAACTGAGAATGAAAATGAAAAAAGAGGGAATCAGCTTCTGCCTGATTCCCTCTACTGATTATCATGCATCGGAGTATATTGCGGATTATTTCAAAGTGACCGAATTTTTCTCCGGATGTACGAGCGATAACGTGACACTTGTTATTTCGGAAAATGAGGCCCTTTTGTGGACCGACGGAAGATATTTTATTTCCGCCGCGAAGGAACTGGAAGGAACCGGGATAAAGCTTATGAAAACCGGAGAGCCGGGCGTTCCCTGCGTGAAAGATTACTTAAAGAATCACTTAAAAGAGGGGGATGTGTTAGGCTACGACGGCAGGATTATCAAAGCACTTCATGCGAATGAATTCCGCATGGCGGCTGCTGAGGGCGGATGGAAAATCCGTTCCGATTTCGATCCCGCGGCGGAAATCTGGACCGGCCGGCCGGCCCTTCCCGGTAATCCCGTCTGGGTACTGGGGGAAGATATGGCCGGAGAAAGTGCGGAATCGAAACTGGAAAGAATCCGCAAAGCCATGGTGGAAAGACATGCGGAAATCTATATCATAACGGCGCTGGATGAGATTATGTGGACGCTGAATCTTCGCGGCCGCGATATCGACTACAATCCGGTGGCGCTGTCCTTTCTGGTTTTATATAAAAACGGCGGAAGAGTGTATCTTCAAAAGGCCGCCATGCCGGAGAAGGAATATCTGTCTGCCCTGGGACTTACGGTCTTCGATTATGAATCTTTTTATGAGGATCTTTCCGGGGAGATTTTTACGGGGGAGGATTTCGGGGACAGAACCGGAGTGATGTTCTCGCATCAGGATATCAGTGACTGCATTTTAAATGCCGTTCTCCGGAAAAATTTTAAACCCATACCGGCTGCCAGTCCGGTTGCGATGATGAAGGCGGTGAAAAATGAGATTGAAATGAGGAATATCCGCGAATGCTATCTTCGTGACAGCGTGGCACTTTGCCGGTTTCTCTGCAGACTGCAAAAAAGGATGGAGGAATATGCCGAAGGCGGAGACGGACCGGACGGAAAAATGACGGAAATTTCGGTTGCGGAATTATTGTATTCCTTCCGGGCCGAAATACCGGATTTTATCGGCCTTTCGTTTGAAACCATTTCCGCCTATGCCGATAACGGTGCCATTGTACATTATGCGCCGTCGAAAGAGCATGACCGGGAAATTGCTCCGGAGGGATTTTTGTTAATTGACTCCGGTGGTCAGTATAAAAGCGGAACCACGGATGTTACAAGAACCGTTGTGCTGGGACCCGTTACGGAAGAAATGCGACGGGACTTTACGCTGGTTGCGATTGCGAATTTAAGGCTTCTTACCGCAAAATTCCCGGAAGGATGTACAGGGGCGAATCTGGATATGTATGTAAGAGCACCGCTTTGGGAGAAGGGAATCGATTTCAAACACGGAACCGGCCACGGAATCGGCTATGTGTTAAACGTGCATGAAGGTCCTCATAATATCAGCTGGAATCTTCGGAATAAGAGAGAATATATTCCGATTAAACCCGGCATGATTTTCTCCGACGAACCGGGGATTTACCGGGAAGGAAAGTACGGAATCCGTACGGAATCGATTGTGGAATGCATACCGGATGAATGTAATGAATTCGGGCAGTTTCTGCGCTTAAGACCGCTAACCTATGTTCCGATAGATATGCGTGCCTTGAATTTCTCTGAGATGGAAGAGGGCGATATCAAAAGGCTCAATGCCTATCATGAAGAAGTTTATCAAAAAATTTCTCCGCACCTTAAAGATGCGGAGGAACTTGCGTGGTTAAAAGAAGCGACAAAACCGGTAAAGTTATCCAAAATTCCGGATGATAAAAATCGCCGCGATGCAGATGACTAATAGAACCACACCGATAATGATGGCAAGCGGAGTGAATTTCTTTTTTCCTTTACTTCCGTCAGTGTTGTTTTGCGTATCACCTGCGACGGCCGGTACCGGATTTTTCTCTTTGTATTCCAAAACTTTTGCCTTGTGTAAAAGGATGGAAACCGGTTTATAGATAATCAGCGTAATTGCCATATTGATGCCTGCCTTGATTAAGTTAAACGGCAGGAAAACCGTGGGAAGCATGGCCGCAACGGCTTCTCTCGGCATGCCGGTATAAAGCGGCGTAATTAAATAGTTCCATAAAAGCATGGAAGCCGTCATTGTAAAAACACCGACCGCAAGCCCGATAATGGCTGAGGGAAGTGTTTTTTTCCATCGGTAGATAAAGGCGGCGGGCAGTACGAAGCAGAGGCTTGCGATGACGTTCATTAAAAGACCGATCGGACCGCTTGTTGAAACGGTAACCATTTCGAGCAGACAGACCAAAATGACAACAACGCATCCTTCGACGGGGCCGATTAAGAAGCCTGTTAATACAAACAGAACGTCCTTGGGGTCATATTCCAAAAAAGGTGCCGCCGGCATAATGGGGATTCGCACGAATACCATGACTATGTAGGATAAAGCCGCAAGCATGGCTGTGGTGGTGAGTTTTTTTACAGAAAATTTCATATGTCCTCCTCTCTCATCCAGACTATACTGTCGGTTCCGGAATCACACCGGATCGGCCGCCGTAGCGGTTTGCGGACTGTACCGCCGGTAGGGAATTTCACCCAACCTCGAAGATTATTTTACCGTGAGATATATTATTCTTTTTTTTAAGATGTGTCAAGGGTTTAGGGGGCTGCCTTAAGGTGACATCTTTGGGTGACAGGCACTTTTGGTACAAAAGTGCCTGTCACCCA
>OMRN01000040.1 GCA_900313265.1 uncultured Lachnospiraceae bacterium
TTCGCAAGGCCTTCCGCCTTTTTCCGTGTTGATTATTGCGCATCGCTACAGTATATTATTTCCATACTCAGTTTTGACAAAGTAAACATTTCCGAATGGGTCTATGGCACGCAGCCACTTAATATGATTCAACGCTGGGGCGACGCACAAACCTAAATTGCTTCGCAATTTCGGTTTGCTTGATTGCTCACGTTTAAAGGCATTTGCGTAGCAAATGTTTTGCGCTCGCAAACCACCCGCTTATGAATCATTATTAATCGGCTGCTGTAATATACGTATTCGCAAGACTTGCTCGAGCAAGCGATTGGCAATCTTCGTAAGGGATGAGTATGTAGTTTGCAACAGCAAAATCTTTCTCATTCGAAATATGCCTGAAGTTGCAAACACAACCGATTCCCGTCGAAGGTTTGCCAAGTGCGACGCGAGCCAATATGCCGGATTCGGTAAAGTATACTTTACAAAGCATCTTCATGGGAGGAACACATGCACTGGATTGCGGAAAACATCGGAACCATCATAGCGGGCGCGGCGGTAGCCGCGGTTATTGCGCTGGCGGTTTTTATAACTGTGCGAAGGAGAAAGACAGGCGGTTGTTCCTGCGGCTGTGATGGCTGTGCAAATGCCGCAAACTGCGGACTGAAACAAAAGAACAGCGAAAACAAAAATGATGAACAAAAAACCGGCCGGTCGGAATAATCCAACCGGTCGGTATATTTTTGTCATATGGGAATCATTCCTCTTCCCTTTTAGGACCGTCTTATAAGTCAAGTTCCTTCCGGTCAAAGTAAATAATCGTTCCCGCCAGAACAAGGCCGATATAAATGACTACACATAGTATCGTCCAGAAGATTCCTTCCGGAACAAGTCCGAGAATGAAATTCGTATGGGCATAGCCGAACATTCCGTCCATGAAATAGCGGTCAAGATGTAAAACACGTATCGCCGGGGATGCTGACATCATCTGAAGTCCAACGGGAAGAATCTGCAGAATAAGAAGCGCAAAAATTCCCATCGCCATATTATTTGTTAAATAAAGTACCAGTGCCGCAATCGTAACGCTTGCAATTGTTTTTAACGCCCCGAATAAGATGCCGAAAAGGACAAAGGATGCATATTCCCCGGTAAGCGGCCGATGGAAAAGTGAAAAAAGCAGAAACAAAACCGGAACCAGCACCACATAAAAGATTGAGGACAGTATCACGCTGTCTATAAACTTCGAAAGAACAATCTTCTTACGTGACATTCCGTATCCGATCATCTGGGTCATGCTCATGGACTTGAAATCATCCACAAAAAGCGCCAGGAAAATCACGATGGATAAAGCCAGTTTTAAAGAATCCATCATGGTATTGATGGAAGCGAGTGCCGCATTTTTCTGCTGTGCAAGCAGTCCCAGCTGGGGAATAATCTTTGAAAGAAACTCAACAGCCAGCATGGAAATCATGGTCGATAAACCAAACAGCAAAGCGATTAGCGGAATAATCCAGAATATCTGTTTCCGGAAAACCCTGCGTAAATCCGCACGAATCATATTTCTCATAAATCCAGCTCCTTTCTTTTAAAGAAAAGACTACCGATTACAATAAACGCTGTAACATACACAACCACAATAATAAACTGATAGGGAAAATTCCCCGTCATCACGGCAGAATATCCTTTATCAATCATTCCGTCCGTTGTCAGATAGTAGATTGTTCCCTCCTTATTAACCGCCATAAGAAGTATCCGAAGGAAGGCAATCAGTCCGAGAATGGTTACGATTCCGGCTGCAACGTTCCATAATGCATACATTAAAATGGATGCAAAGGCAAACAGGGCAACATTACGAAACCATCCGAGGAAGATCATAAGCACGGTTAATGCCGTCTGCTTCGGTGAATAATATGCATTCAGTAAAAACGTATGAAATACATAAAATTCAATAAATGCAAGGACATAGAATCCAAACAGCAGGATGGAACTGGTAATCAGTTTGGCAACCAGAAGCTTTGTTCTGGAAACCCCCCTGCCGATTACGGTAATCATGCTTCCCGAACGGAAATCATCTCCGTAAAGAGTAATCAGAATCGGAACAGAAGCCATAATCGCTACAAGATATGCCGTATCGTTTTTTTCGATATTCATCATTTCCATGGCATCCGATGAAAGGCCGCCCAAAATGGCAAAAAGAAGCATCAATCCGGCAAAAATATAAAGTGTCGGGCGTCTTAATACCCTTCTTAAATCAGCACGAATCAAATTAATCATAAGTTGCCTCCTCCTATTAAGCGGAAGTAGAAGTCTTCCAAAGAGGTTCTCTCCTGAATCTCCCTGGTAATCTGAATGCCCGCTTCAGCAAGTACCTGTCTTGCTCTTTCGATATCGGAAAGGGCAATCTCGATAACCGGTTCGGTTTCCTTTAAGTCCGCCTCGGTAATCTCTTTTACGACAATTCCTTCGTTAACAATTCCGAAACGATGGGCCGTATGCTCCAGTTCTCCCAGAATATGGGAAGATACGATAACCGTCATTCCGAATTCTTCGTTAAAACGGTGAATCATATTACGAACATCGGCAATACCCTGGGGATCCAGACCGTTTGTCGGCTCATCGAGAATCAGTATCTCCGGGCTTCCGAGAATCGCGTTGGCTATTCCGAGACGCTGCTGCATACCTAAGGAATACTTGCGGAACGGCTGCTTAACATCCTTTAAATTCACCAGCTCCAGCACCCTGTCAATCTCTTCTTTTGCCGTTTTTCCGTGAAATCCTTTGGCAATGGCATAGTATTTTAAATTCTCCCTGGCAGTTAAATAGCCGTAGAATTTCTGCCCTACCAGAAAACCGATTTTGTTCCGGTTTTTATATAACTCCTTGTCATTGGTGCTTCCGCAGATGGAAACACTTCCGTTATCCATTCTGGAAAGGCCGAGAACCATTTTAAAAATCGTTGTCTTACCTGCACCGTTTTTTCCGATCAGACCGTAAATATCGCCCTTATTTACCTGCATATTCACGCCTTTTAATACTTCGTGCTTTCCATATGCTTTCTTAACATCTTCCAGTTTAATCAATGCTTCGCTCATGTTGTCCTCCACTTATTTACCAGATTGCAATACGTTTTTCAGGTTCCAGATACATGCCGTCTCCCGGCTGAACATTAAAGGTTTCGACAAATTCCTCGAATTGCATAACCGTAACATTCGCCCTGAGATAGGCAAGAGGGTGAATGTCATTTTCAAAATAGGTCTTTTCGACTTTCTCGCTATATCTGGCCCTCCACATGGTTGCCTCCGCGCGAAAATACTTATCATAATCGAAATCCGGATCCTTTGCGGCAATATTCAGAGTAATTCTCATACCTCCCATATCCGCGGTTGCCTCTGCCGAAACCTTTCCTCCGTTATACGGGGTCTGGTTGAAAGGACGAAGACCGGTATAGAATCCCGTAAGTTTCATTACACGGTCGTTGAAAGCCATCTTGTCCGTTGACGGGAACCATTCCTTCCGGATTCCGTCTTTATCATACTGAATTCCGTTCTGGTCAAAACCGTGTGTCAGTTCGTGACCTACGACAACACCCAGCGTTCCGAGTAATTCCTCGTCGGATATCCCTTCGTAATAAAAAGGATATTCACAAATACCGGCAAGAATGTAGATGGCGTTTTCCTGGCCGGTGTAGAATGCATTTGTTCCCAGTGTATTCACACCGATAACCGGATTCCAGACATTCTTGTCATATTCCCTGTACAAATCTTCTGCCATACGGCATCTCGCAAAATAATTTAACTGAAGTTGTGCCTCAAGGAAACTGCCTCCGTCCTGTTTTGAAACAAGGTTCAAATCATCGTAATTAATCATTTCACTGTTGGGACTTACCACATGGGGTACAACACAGTCTAACTTCTCCACGGCAAGTTTCTTGCCTTCATCCGAAATCCAGTCCTCGCTGAGTATTACTTCACGGTAGCTGTCAATCAGCGTCTGTACCAGTTCTTCGAGTCTTTGCTGCTCTTCGTCACTTACATATTCTTCCAGATACAATTCGTTAAAAACAGCCGACATGGCGCCGGTTGCCAGATACCTCTGGAAAAAGATCATATTCTCCATTCTCTCGGGGTCCATATCCGAATCTTCTGTCGACACGCCGTTAAAATTCGAATTCAGTTCCGACAGCTGATCATAGAGATCTCTGTCAAGATTATAATAATTTACCTTAATATACTGCACCTTTAAAAATGCCTTTATTTTCTCAAGATTTTCACCTGAGCATAAACGATCCAGTTTTTTTAATAACTTTTTGTCAGCGGCAACCGATATGTCTCCCGTGATTCCGAATGCACTTAAATACTCTTCGAGCGGATAGGAGCCTGCCAGCTTCAGCGCATCCGCTTTGGACATGATAAACGGATCCACCGCATCCACCGTTACCTGCGTCCTTGCGGACATAAGTTTCTTTTCCATACGGTAATTTGAACGGATCAGCTGTTTTTGTTGTTTTTCACTGTATCCGAGTGCATCCAGAATAAAGGACAGCTCCTGTTCTTTTAACATTTTCATATCAATCGAATCTATCGTGGACGCATTATAATAAGAATCATCCGATCCAAGGAACCGGTCCGGAATATCCAGTTTGCAGACTACTTTCGACGGATCGTCTTCGGAACGGGCATTCGTCGTATACATAACCGGAGCAATTCCGAGCGGATTCTTCTTCGTGTCGGTAATCCATGCATAGAGTTCGTCCCGGTTGGAAATACTGTCTATCTCCTGAAGATAGGCCTGAAGCGGACCGACCCCCTGAGCATTCCTTGTATCCCAGTCGGTCGCAAGGTCGTAGTACTTGTTGAATTCCTGCGCATTCTTGCCTTCCATATTGGAAATCTTCTCTAAAATCGTAATTTCCTTGTCAAAAACAGCATCTTCAACTTCCTGAAAAACCATGGCCGTTTCATCGGAAGAAACAATCCACTCCTGATTTACGGCCGCCGCAAAATCATCCTGTAACCGGATTTCATCCGTGGCTTTAACCCTTCCGATTACTTCCGAATCCACCCACTTGGTACCGTAAGTGCTTTTTCCGAATAAGGACGACACCGATGATTTAGCCGCTTCCTGCTTTTCGGAAGATGCGGAGTCGTCTGTGGATGTACCGGAATCGTTTTCCGTAAAACCAACATATGTCTCATTGCCGCCCGGATTATACGATACCGTATTCATAAGCGGGGCACAGCCGGACGCTGTAACAATCAGACCTGCCAGAATCAAAGCTGTTATTCTTTTTTTCATACTGCCTCCTGTTATTATAGAGTATGGAGAATAATTCCCCGGGCCTTTCAGGTAAAGCAAAAAAGGGCGGATAAAGCCCATCCGCCCCGTCGATTTATTACTGATTCTCATTAACGTAAATACTTACCCTGCTCTGAATAATCGGAGTAACCTGATCCACGCTCTTCTGACCCGCAAAATATCCTGCGGTTTCTTCGCTGATGATATCCAGAATCTTGGATTCCGAATATTCAAGTTTATCGGCCGAAGTAATAACGCTCATATAATATTCTTTGCGTTCCTGGGTAAGCGACTGATATACATACGTCTTGTTTCCTAACTGATAGCTGTTCTGTTCATCGGGTATCGGCGTCCATGTTCCGTCCGTATTCTGACTTGCATACGGTTCCATCGCCGAATTTGCCATATCTTCAAGCGCGGTTTTTAAAATCGGGAATCCGTTTCCGCCCATTACACCGTTATCTTTTGATTTCTGTACATCCGCGCTGAGCATATATTTTACAAACTCAAATGCGCCGTCTTTATCCTGACATTTGGAAGAAATGGCAATGGAAACCCACGGCGAGATAACCGGTTTTGAATTCCCCTGTAAATCCGGGAACCCGATGTAGGATGCATTTTCACCGTAATAGGACTGCTCCGAACGATACGTATCTCTGAATGAGGCCATTACCGAAGTACTGATTAACAACTTGTTGGAAACACCCGTGGAGAGATAATCGAGACCTCCGTATACCTGATTCAGCGAATCCTGATCGCCTGCCGGGAATTCATTGGCAAGAACAAGTATTTTCTTAAAATCATCCGAATCAAAATTACATTTGCCGGTCTCCAAATTCATGTAATCAGTGGTATTGTATAAGATGGCGTTCTGAATCACCTGATCTTTGCTGCAATACCAGATACTCTTTCCGACAACATCATACTTCTTTTCAAGTTCCATAAAATCATCAATGGACAAACCGGATTTTCCGTTTAATAAAGAAGTCTTCACCGAATATCCGCGAACGGAGAAGAAAGGCATAATCAGATAAAGCTTTCCGTCCTGCGATCCGGCAGAAAGAATATTATCCAGATAATCCGACTTGTTTAATCCGGCTTTCTCCATAAGCGGTGTCATATCCGTAAACAGGCCTTTTCTCATATATCCCTGAACATCTTCCAGACCCGTAGTAAGCATGATATCGGGAATATTATTGGATGCCACATCGGTCTTAAATACATTTAATCCGCCTTTATACTGCGTATCGGCAGTATTATAAATCGCGTAATCCACAATCTTTAAGCGGTATTTGGTATTACTCTGGTTAAATGCTACTACCTTTTTCTTCATATCCGGAGAAATATTAAAGCAGCCGACGATAAATACCTCCCTGTTCGCGACTTCCGAAGGGGGTACTTTCTTAAAGATTCCGGCGCTGTTTCCTCCTGAATATGCATTGTTGTATACAAGTGCGGTTTCCTTATCCAGCATGATAACCGACGAGGAATCCGAATCCACATCCGAATCCATTAAGTTGAATACTTCCGTTGCGGTGTTCGATGCTATATCTATACCGTAATAGGAAGTTCCGTTTGCGTTATAGAAATCATATCCGCTTCCCGCAACATAGCCTCCGACCAGCTGCGGATAGGGAATCGCATCCCCGATTGATTTATTCTGAAAATTCGCTTTATGCAGGGTCGACTTATTCGAATCATCGTACTGGAATACTAAAATATCATTTCCATCAGCAATTACACTATTGATGGTAACGGCTGCATTACTGTTGGCAATTCTGGATACTTCATTGCAGTTCGAATCATATAATACAATGACGCCTCCGTCGAATCTTGCAACCACGTTTCCGTCTCCCGTAGCTACAAGCTGCATCGGACGCTGGTCCTTAAAATCCGCCTTTCCGATTTCGGATCCGTCAGCGGAAATATGTACCAGCGTATACTGGAATTCATTATTATCATAATCGGAAACTTCGTCTAACAGATAGATGGAGCCGTCATTTGAATAACCCACATTCGAGGGTGAAACATCGGAATTATCCGCTGACAGTTTATAACTCTTTGACGGCTGCATGTTGCCGTCTTTATCGGATGCCGCAAAATTAAACGTTCCGCTGTCGGTCGCAAAAAAGATAAAACCGTTGTCACTGCCGCTTGCGAATACGCCTGAAAACGGAAGCGTCAGCGATTTACTCATACTGAATACCGCATTATTGGCATTTTTCTTTAAATCCCCGGCAACGCTGGTATTCTGAGTCTTTTTCTTGCATGCGGATAAAGATACGACCATAAGCCCGGCCATCAGCAGACTTATTCCTCTTACAATTGCTTTTTTCTTCATTCGTTTTTCCTCCGGATTCTTTTTCCCCGATTGATACATAAATGCCGTTTGGTCAAAAATCAAGCGGCATTTCTCTATTATCCTGAAACAACTTGGTGACAGGAACCGTCAGCCGGTACCTGTCACCAGTGATTATTCATTCATTTTTCTTGGGATTAATCCCAGTCAACCTGATCCCATACATCGTTCGGAATAAGGGAAATATAGGTTCTTCCGGTATTGAGTTTCAGTTCATCACCGGTCTCATAATCATAATACTTGGTAAGGGCTGTCTCGGAATCCTTCTTCCAGTTGATACCGATACATTTTCCCTTGGTGAAGTAATAACCGGTTCCGGAATTAATAACGTCATAAATTAAATATCCGTTTGCATCATAGGTTCTGTAACCGCAGTTCTGAAGAATAACGTTATCGAAGGAAAGAACCTTGTTGTCATCCATGGGATCGATATGAGGTCTTCCGTAAACGTTGTACTCATACTCTCTGGTATCTTTGTTGTACTGAAGTTTGGAATTGTTGTGAGGATGAGGAAGATAAATCCATCCTTCCGCTTCCGCATCACCGCCGTGTGCATTTAAGTCCGTCGTAACTTCGTTAAACTGGAAATGAACACCCGGATAATAATCGTTGTAGGTCGTGCTGTATCCGGCATTCTTGATTCTTTCGTTTAATCCGGCATAGCTGTTTCCGGTTGTCGGATTGTTATAAGTATCGGCCGTTACGTACTCGGTGAATTCCATTGCTTTTCCGTTGGAAAATCTGGCAAATCCGCCGCTTAAGTTATTGCAGTATGGCTTCGCGATATATTCATTAATATAGAACGGTCCTCCGTCATGAACTAAGATAGCATTGTACTCACCCGAAAGAATAACGTTGGTAGGACGGGTGCTTCGGATGGAACCGAACTGCTTGATGTCCTCCCAGTCTTTTACAAGACACATTAAACGGGTAATTCTTCCGTTTGCCGTGGAATTCATAAGTTCATAAACGATATCGGACTGGTTGAGTCCGTAATGATCCAACGCGGTAATTTCATTATCTACCATAACGGCGATAGGACGCTGGTTCTGGAGATCTTTGGAAATCCACATATTGGTAAGCTCACTTCTGTAGCAGTTGGAAATATCCAGACCGTCGGGAACTTCGTTATCGTCGTCTTCGTATACGATTTCGTCATTGCTTACCGGTTTCTCCGATGTTTCGGCAGGCTCTACCGGATTTAAATCAATGTAAGCGGGAGTGCTTTCGGATTCCTGTTCTCCGGATGATCCGTTCTTACATCCCCCTGCAACCAGCGTGGCAGCAACAAGTACACCGATCATTGCGCCGCATAATAGTTTTTTCTTTTTCATATTGCCTCCTACAATTGTGATTCCGCAAAAACTTGTTTTACGGGTTTTCAAATAACAAAAATAGAATTGATTTACATAATATCTACTACAAACCAAACTATATTATACTAGAAAAACAAAATAAGGGGAAGTCTTTTTTTATTTTTCATAAATATTGTGTTTTTCGTTCAATTTTCTCGGCAGACATATGTGTTTTTTGTACAATTCGTTATACTTGTAACTCCTTTTCAAAAATCTCACTCCCCGATTTCCGCTAATCCGTCCGTTATGACGTTTTTCATCTTGCATTTCATTCCTTCACATTTTTGACCATGCTGTTTTATTGTGCTATCATAGGGAAGTACATACGGCCATTTTAAAGCAGATATCAGTCTCGGAATAACAATATAGATTATAGTAAAGGAATCCTTCTTATGAATTTAATTTTTATCCGCCACGCGGAACCGGATTATACCATCGACTCCCTGACCGAAAAGGGATTTAAGGAAGCGGCTTTGCTTGCAGAACGCACAAAGAACTGGAAAGTGGACGAAGTTTATGTCTCCCCTTTGGGACGGGCACAGGATACGGCTTCATTTTCCTTGAAAAACTGGGATCTTACACCGACCACCTACGAATGGCTCCAGGAATTCTACTATCGTGTAAAAGATCCGGAAACCGGCGAAGAACGAATCGCCTGGGATTTTATGCCGGAATATTTCACAAGACAGGAAGAACTTCATGATAAGAACGAGTGGTTTCATACCGAAGTCATGAAATCCGGCGATATGGAGAAACACTATAACGACACCGTAACGGGACTGAACTCCATCC
The DNA here is from genome assembly GCA_900313265.1 of uncultured Lachnospiraceae bacterium. GTDB lineage: Bacteria > Bacillota > Clostridia > Lachnospirales > Lachnospiraceae > UBA3766. The sequence continues at coordinate 9,775 of OMRN01000040.1, forward strand.
TTTCAAAGCACGGCTATGAAGCCCTCGGAAAAGGCCTCTTCGACGTAAAGGAACACAGCGACGAAACACTGGTCTTCTTCTGCCATTTAGGCGTTTCGTTTGCCATGATCGGATATTTGATGCAGATTGCCCCGCCGGTACTCTGGCAGGGATTCTTCGTTCCGCCGACAGGCGTTATGATTCTTACATCCGAAGAGCGCGTTCCCGGCAAAGCGGTATTCCGCATGCAGAATTTCGGCGACACCAAGCATCTTCATGACGGGAACGAGGAAATCTCCGCTTCCGGCTATTTTGCGGAAATCTTCCAGCAATAAAAAAGGTTTAAATTACACTCAGATGAATCTCCCCGCTGTTTAAAACTACATCTCCGTCACCGGTCGCAACCACGAGGCTTCCGTCTTCTAAAATGTCCTTCGCTACGCCGCCCCGCTTTTCGTCCGCATTTTTGAAAAATGTCACCTGTTTCCCGATAACCATGGAATTTGCCCTGTACCGTCCGATGAGATCACTGCGATATGCCGCATCTTTAAACCGCGTAAAGAATTCATGAAAACCGTCTCCCACGCGCCTTAATATCTCCGCCTTGATCCGCATCAGTTCTTCTTTGGAATAATCGCCGACCCCTGCTGCCGTATCCTTAATCTCGTCCGGAAAATCCTTTGTGGAAAGATTAATGCCGATTCCGACGACAATTCCCGGAACCTGCCGGTAATACGCCACCTCCGCTAAAATACCGCAAACCTTGCGCCCGGCGACATAAACATCATTCACCCACTTGATGGATGCATCCGCACCGGTCACTTCTCTTACGGCTTCACAGACGAAAACAGCTGCTGCCGTCGTCACAAAAATCAATTCCCTCACTTCTTCATTCCCCGGATTCGGAAAGAGATAGGATAAATAAATCCCCGTATCATGTGGGGAATAAAAACTTCTTCCGTTCCGCCCCTTCCCTGCGGACTGAAAGTCCGCATAAAGCAGCTGCTCCCTCGTATCACCCGAAGAA
>OMRN01000196.1 GCA_900313265.1 uncultured Lachnospiraceae bacterium
GGTCCCTTTCAATTTCTTTGTATAAACCGAACCTGCATACTCACTTGGAAGTTCTGATCCAATATAGATTATTTCATTATCTTCAGCAATAGAGTATATATCCCCTACATATCGCTTTAAATACTCTTCAATATCTTCCCATTGAATGAATCTTTTTCCTTTAAATACTATGTCATTTATTACAACTATCTTATTACCATCAGCATCTTGTATTACAGAAACATTTCTTCTGGTTATTTTCTCCAACTTAAGCTGAGTGGTTTTACGTATTAGTTATCCTCGTCTTTGATTCTGTAATATTCTTCAGCATCTATACCAATTTGCACATAATCCTTCGCATTCCTAACCCGTGTAATTAACGCGACCGTCTCGACATGTACCGTGCGGCTGAACTGGTCGAATGCCTGCCATGCTTTTAATTCATATTTCTCCGAACAGAGAATTTTTAAATCCCTTGCAAGAGTAGCCGAATCGCAGCTGACGTAAACGATGCGCCGGGGTTCCATCGCAAGCATGGTTTCCAGGCATTTTTCATCACAGCCTTTTCGGGGAGGATCGACAACGATAATGTCGGGGGAAAGCATATCCTTATCATTTGCCCTTTCATAAAAAGCCGGCAGCACTTCTTCCGCCTTTCCCACAAAAAATTCCGCGTTGGAAATCCCGTTGCGTAAAGCATTGGCTTTCGCATCCTCTATCGCTTCGGGAACGATTTCCACACCGTATACTTTTCCCGCTTTCTTTGCCATGCAAAGCGAAATCGTACCGATGCCGCAGTATAAATCCCAGACGCTTTCCGTTCCGGTAAGCGACGCGTATTCCACGGCCTTTGAATACAGCCTCTCTGCCTGGACGGGATTTACCTGGTAAAAGGACCTCGCCGAGATGGCGTAGTTTATCCCGCACAGTTCATCCGAAATGCTTTCTTTGCCCCGGAGCACACGCGTCCTGTCACCCATAATCACGTTGGTCTTGTCCGTATTCGTATTCAGGCAGATGCCCGCAATTTCCGGAACCGCTTTTACGAGCTGCTCACAAAGCAGTTCTTCTTTCGGAATGCTCTTTCCGTTCACAATAAGACAGACCATAATCTCTCCGCTTTTAAACCCTTCGCGAATCAGAATATGCCGGATCAGTCCTTTATGCTGCGTTTCATCATACGGCTTTACACCGTGAATTTTCATAAATGTAAGAACCGTGAGAAGAATCTTTTGATTCACTTCTCTTCCGAGAAGGCAGTCCGTATTCGGAATGATATCATGAGTTCTGCCGGCATAGAATCCGGCTACGGGATTTCCGTCCCGGTCCTCTCCGACGGGGTACTGTGCCTTATTTCTGTACCGGTACGGGGAAAAATCCTCTTCTCCCGGCTGTTTCATTCCGACTATCGGTTCCCGGATGCTTTCGATGAAAGCTTCGTCGAAGCCTCCGAGCCGCACCAGATTATTTTTAACCTTGTTCTCCTTAAAACGAAGCTCCGCTTCGTAACTCATCTCCTGTAACTGACATCCTCCGCATGCTCTCGCCATCGGACATTCTGCCGGTACACGGTCGGGTGAAGGCTTTACCACTTTCATAAGTTTTGCAAAAGCATAATTCGTTTTGGCCTTCATCACCTTTGCTTCAATCACATCGCCGATGACGGCATCCTTTACAAAAAGGGTAAAGCCTTCGGCTTTGCCGATGCCCTGCCCTTTTTCATCCATATCCGTTATTTCAACGGTTACCATATCGTTTTTCTTATAAATCGTCTTTTCGGATTCCATGAATTTATGAAAAATTACTCCCCTCTTGTAGCGCGGATATTGGTATCGAAAATCCGGTTAAATCCCTGCCAGTTCTTATGCCCGGCCTTATGAACCAGTTCCGTAAACGCCTCCAGTTTGGCATCCGCATCGTCCGCATAGTTAAGCGCGATTGCTTCGGCCAGTTCGGGAACCTTCGGCGAACCGAATTCGAGTTCCCCGTGATGGGCAACAATACAGTGCTTTAATTCCGCTGCGAGTGTCGGGGGAAAATCCGGAATATCCCGGATGTAATCTCCCACCATCTCCGTGCCGATGACAATATGACCCAAAAGATTTCCTTCATCCGTATAGTCGTTTTCGGGAAAAAGCGAAATCTCCCTGGTTTTTCCGATATCATGAAGAAGTGCCGCCGTAATCAGTAAATCCCGGTTTAAAAGCGGATACTGCTTTGCATAGAAATCGCAGATTGCCGCAACCGAAAGCGTATGCTCCATTAATCCGCCGATAAAAGCATGATGGATGCTTCTTGCCGCGGAATTCTTCCGGAAGCGCTCCGAAAGAGCCTCATCCTCAATAAACATTTTGACAAGCAGGGTATGAAGATAGCTGTTTTTTACCGATTCGATATAGTTTTTGATATCCTGCCACATCCGGTCCGGATCCTTTGTCGAAACGGGAAAATAATCCGCGGGATTGTATTCGCCCTTTTCCGCCGGTCTCGTCTGCCTTATGTTCAGCTGAAGATTCCCCTGAAACGTCGTCATGTCCCCGTAAATATACACGTAATCATTGACATCGAAATCAATAATGGAGGGAGATTTGGTGTCCCAGATTTTTCCATCGAGTACTCCCGTTTTATCCTGTATGGTAACATTCCAGTATTCTTTTCCGGCCTTGGTCGTGGCGGGATTCTTCTGCTTGATAAGATAAATATCCCGAACCGCCATTCCTTCTTTCAGATCCTGAATGTATTTCATCTGCACTGTCCTCTCGTTTCTTTTATTCCTTTTTATTTCCGCATGGTATGTTTTATGTCCGTCCCGGAATATCTTCTATTCCGTTTTCTGTCCGATGGTTACCGTAACGTTCACTTCCTTGTATTCATCTCCCGCAGAACGCATAAATTTTACATCCACTTCGTCGCCCGGCTTGTAGTGACGCAGTTTTTCCTCGGCTTCCGCGGCCGAAGTAATATGAACTCCGTCGATTCCCGTAATAATATCTCCGGCCACAATTCCGACTTCCATGGCGGGAGAATCCATTTCCAGTTTACGCACAAAGGCCCCCTCGGGAATACCGTTTGCGATTGCCTGCGGCGTGATTTCCAAAAGTGTGGTTCCGAAATACGGCCGTTCCACCTGGTTCGACAGATCTTCAATCAGATGTTTTAATTCCGAAATTCCGATGGCGGAAATCTGATTACTTAAATCGGAATTATTGTATTTCTGATTCAGAACACCGATGACCTGTCCTTTGGTATTGCAAAGGAACCCTTCCGCATTGCGGCTTCCGTAAATATCGGTTGTAATCAGTTTGTAATTATGATCCGTTGTATTAATGGGACTTCCAAGCGAGGTAATAATCCCGTATCCCACCGAATCGGAATATCCCATCGGATCACCGACGGCTAATACAACATCCCCTTCCCGGATTCCGACATTGGAATTTCCCAAAGTAGCGTAAGTTAAATTTGCGCGGATTTCCGGATCGATTGCCGAAAGCGGCACGGAAATCACAATAAGGTTGGTTGCCTTGTCATAAGCCGATACGGTTCCGGGACATACGCTGTCATCCGAAAAAATAACTTCAAACTCCGTTGCCCCCGCTAACGCGGAATAATTAGAGATAATATACAAATCCCTTCCGTTGTCCGCAACCATCAGTCCGGACACCTTTCTCTGCTCTTCGTAAACATTACTGAACCAGTCCACATCCGAAAACGATCCCATTACGACTACCATGCTTTCATTTACCTCCTGCGCGAGGTCGGAAAGTTTCCCGTATAAATTCTGATAGTCTTCAATTTCCAGATCCAGTTTCTGGATAATATTGTTGTTCTGGACGATGGTCTCGGCCGGCTTGTCTTTTTCATCGAGTTCCACCTGCTCCTGAATCATATCCTCCGGCAGAACTTCGTTTACCTCTTCCGGAAGCGTTACCTCGGGAAGGGAAATCGACGGCTTCTCCTCCTTCGGGGAAACCAGTTTCGTCAGTGCGGGCTCCAACAGAATAAAAACAAACGAAGCAATCACGCCGAACATAATGGCCAGTGCACCGGTCATAAATGCCCTCTTAAAAAGCTTCTTCTTGTTAATCGGACGCTTCTTTATTTGTTCCTGCATAAAGGAATAATCGTCGTTTTCCTGTTTCTTTTCCATCTTTTAATCCTTTGCTTTATACGGGGTATTTTGTATCTATGATAAATAAACGTCTGACAGGCCGTAAAAATATGGCTTTTTCCTCTCCGAAAACCCCGCAACACTACTATTTTACCACATTTTCCATGCCTTTTGTACTGTCAATTCACCTATAATTATGCTATTATAAGGAATGGTGAATGAATAATCTTCCGGATGAATACAAAAGATGAACGAAAAAGCACTGCACATTTTAGAATACGATAAGGTCATTACAAAACTGACGGACCTTGCCCATTCCGCCCCGGGAAAAGAAAAATGCCGGGCGCTTCTTCCCATGACCGGTTTATCCGAAGTGGAACATGCGCAGTGTGAAACCGCCGACGGAGTTGCCCTTATTTTAAGAAAGGGCAAACCGAATTTTGCGGGGAACAGGGATTTGTCTTTTTCCTTAAATGCCCTTTCCCTGGGTTCCACCCTCTCCGCCGCGGAGCTTCTTCATATCGCGGAAGTGGCGGAATGTACGGAACGCAACAGCCGTTACGGTGCAAAAGAACACGCCGAAGAGCCGGATCATTCCCTGAGCGCTCTTTTTGACGCCCTGATTCCTCTTCCTTCCCTTCAGCGGGAAATCCGCCGCTGCATTATAAGCGAAGAAGAAATTGCCGATGACGCGAGTGCGGCGCTTAAGAATATCCGCCGGTCCAAAATGATCTACCAGGAAAAAATCCGGGAACATCTGACCCAGATGGTGAATACCACCTACCGGACCTATCTGCAGGATGCCGTCATCACCATGCGAAATAACCGCTACTGCCTGCCGGTAAAAGCCGAATACAAAAATACCGTCAAAGGCATGATTCACGATCAGTCCAAGGCCGGATCCACGTTCTTTATCGAACCCGCACAGATTGTGGAATACAATAACAAACTCTCCACTCTCGATGCCGAGGAAAAAGAAGAAATCGAAAAAATCTTAGCAACACTTTCGGCAGAGGCCGCCGGATCCGTGGGAGAACTCGAAAGCAACTGCCGGGTGCTTTCCGAACTGGATTTTATTTTTGCCAGATCGAATCTCGCCCTTTCAATGAAGGGGGCGAAACCCGAATACATTACCGGACGTTTTCTTGATATTAAGAAAGCAAGACATCCGTTTATCGATCCCGCCAAAGTCGTGCCTATCGATATACGGCTGGGAGAAGAATATACACTGCTAATTGTAACCGGTCCGAATACCGGCGGCAAAACCGTTTCCTTAAAAACCACCGGGCTTTTATGTGCCATGGGCCAGTCCGGCCTTCACATTCCGGCTTCTTCCCTTTCGAAGATGTGTATTTTTAAGGATATTTTTGCCGACATCGGAGACGAACAGAGCATCGAACAGTCCCTCAGTACTTTTTCGGCTCACATGACCAACATTGTTTCGATTTTAAACTCCGCCGACAGCGAATCCTTATGCCTTCTGGATGAACTCTGTGCCGGAACGGACCCGACGGAAGGAGCGGCGTTAGCCATTGCCATTTTAAAATCCTTAAGACAGCGCGGAACGCTGACCATGGCCACCACGCACTACAGCGAACTGAAAGTTTATGCGCTTTCGGCTCCGGATACCACGAATGCCAGCTGTGAATTCGATGTCGAAACGCTTTCTCCCACCTACCGTTTCCTAATCGGTCTTCCCGGAAAGAGCAATGCATTCGCCATCTCCGCCAAACTCGGGCTTTCAAAAGACATCATCGAAGATGCAAAGGGGGAAATCTCCGAGACAAAAGAAAGCTTCGAAGATCTGCTTGCCGAACTGGAGAAAAGCAGACGTGCGCTTGAAGAAAAAGAAGCAGCCATCGAACGGGACCGTGAGGAAAGTGCAAGGCTTCGTGACGAAGCGGAACGTACCAAAGCA
>OMRN01000361.1 GCA_900313265.1 uncultured Lachnospiraceae bacterium
AAATCGAAAGATGGATACGGGGGCTTTATTCCTGGCCCGGCGCATACACTTTTTACGGGGATAAGATGATCAAAATCATCTCCGCAAGGATTGTTGAAAATGCTTCAAAAGGAAATCCCGGCGAAGTAACCGAAGTTACCAAAAATGAAATTATGATTCAGTGCGGCAGGGGAAGCATCGCCTTATTGCGTGTAATTCCTCAGGGTAAGAAGGAAATGAGTGTTCATGACTTTTTGCTCGGGAACAGGGTAGCGAAAGGGGATATTTTCTCTTAATAAAACGGACTGCGGTTTACGGCGGATGAGCAGAAAAGAAGATTTGCAGACTCGGGAATACTGTTTTGAAATCCTTCTCCCGGTATTAAGGGGAGAAGAGTATTCGCATGTTTATTTAAAAGCCGTTCTGGATAAAAATGATGACTGGGAACCGGGCAGAAAAGCATTCTTGAAAAAACTGACCATGGGAGTGCTGGAGAGAAAGACCACCCTTGATTACTGTCTGCAGCGGTTTTTAAAACAGCCTCTTGTGCGCATGAAAACCCCTCTTCGGATCATTCTGGAAATCGGAGCCTATCAGATTCTGTATATGGATCATGTTTACGATACCAAAGCCTGCGACTTAAGTGTGGAACTGGCAAAGAAAAAGGGGTTCGGACAGATGACCGGGTTGGTCAATGGAGTTTTAAGAAATCTCGTCCGCTCAAAAGAGAGCATCGAATTTCCGGAAAAAGATCATCCGGCGGAATATTTATCCGTCCGTTACTCCGTACCGGAATGGATGACGAAGTTTTTCTTAAGTCAGTATGATTTTGAGCGTGTGGAGAGGATGTGCGAAAGTTTTACGAAGGAAAGCAGAATCGGTATTCATTTAAAAAGTTCGCTTCCCCTCCCGGAGAAAGAATCGATTTTGTCTTTTTTAAAAGAGAATTCGGCGGAATTTGAAAAATGCACTTTTCTGCCGGATGCCTGCTCCTTAAAAGGAGCCGGAGAAATTACGGCACTTCCCGGTTTTGAGGAAGGAAAGTTTTATATTCAGGATTATTCTTCCCAGACGTTAGGGTACTTAGTACCGCTAAAAGAAGGAGATACCGTTCTCGATGCCTGTGCGGCACCGGGCGGAAAAAGTATTTATCTGGCAGATAAACTTGCCGGCAGCGGCCTCGTGATTTCCTGCGATGTTTCCGAAAACAAGACCGGAATCATCCGGGAAAACGTTTCGAGGATGGGATTTGAAAATGTTAAGGTCCGCCTTCGGGATGCAACGGCGGATGTGCCGGAAAAAGAAGAAAAAGCGGATGTTGTTTTATGCGATGTGCCCTGTTCCGGACTGGGAGTGATGGGCAGAAAGCCGGACATCAAATACCGTATTACCGCACCGGATCTTAATAGTCTGGTTCTTTTACAAAAGGAAATCGTAACGAAACAGGTTCATGCGCTTAAGACGGGCGGGGTTTTTGTCTACAGTACCTGTACCGTGAATAAAGCGGAGAACGAAGGGATGGCAGCGTGGATAAAAGAAAATCTGCCGCTTTGCGAAATTCCTTTTCCGAATCTGCCGGACGAACTGACGGACTGCCGGATTTCCGAAGGGATGTTGCAGTTTCTTCCCGGGGAACACGGCTGTGACGGATTTTTCATTGCGATGTTTCGTAAAAAATGAGGGATGCGATAAGGAACGGACGGAAGTATCCGGCGTGTGAACGGCATCGGAGACAAAAATGACAGATATCAAGTCACTCACATTTGAAGAACTGGCCGGGATGATGCAGGGCCTGAATGAGCCGAAGTTCCGGACAAAGCAGGTTTACGAATGGATGCATAAAAAACTTGCTTCTTCTTTCGATGAAATGACGAATCTTCCGAAGGACTTAAGACAAAGACTATCGGATGAATGTGAATATACCTGCCTGGAATGCGTAAGAGTGCAGGAATCGGCCGAGGACGGGACAAAGAAATTTCTGTTTGCTTTATCCGACGGGAATTTAATCGAAAGTGTTTTCATGAGATATCATCACGGCAACTCGGTCTGCATTTCTTCGCAGGTCGGCTGCAGGATGGGGTGTAAGTTCTGTGCATCAACCATCGACGGGCTGGTACGGAATTTAACACCGGCGGAGATGCTCGATCAGATTTACCG
>OMRN01000111.1 GCA_900313265.1 uncultured Lachnospiraceae bacterium
AGTTTGCAACAACATATACGTCCTCATTTGAAACAGGCTTGAAGTTGCAAACACAACCGATTCCCGTCGAAGTATTGCCAAGTGCGATGCGAGCCAAGACAGTGAATACGGAAATATATCACTGCATCGATGAAAGCAGGCTTTCGTAGTGGGCGATGGCATCCTTCATGGAGGCTTCGGAAGGGGCCCCCTTGGTAAGGCGTTTGTTTACGCAGGTCTTTAAGGAAACCGCATCATAGATGTCGTTATCGAAAACCGGACAGATTTCCTTAAGCTCGTCAAGCGATAAGTCTTCGATAGCACAGTTTTTTTCGATGCAGCGTAATACCAGCGTGCCGATAACGCCGTGCGCGTCTCTGAACGGCATGCCTTTTTTGACAAGATAATCGGCCGCATCCGTTGCATTCGTAAAGCCCATCATGGCGCTCTTTTCCATTACGTCTTTCCGGAAGGTTACCGTGGAAATCATGCCGGTAAAAAGATGGATGCAGTCCTTTACGGTATCGATGGCGTCAAATACGCCCTCCTTGTCCTCCTGCATGTCTTTATTGTAGGCAAGCGGCAAACCCTTCATGGTGGTCAAAAGACCCATTAAATCGCCGTATACGCGTCCTGTTTTGCCTCTGACGAGTTCGGCAATGTCCGGATTCTTCTTCTGCGGCATAATGGAACTGCCGGTGGAAAAAGCATCATCCATTTCCACGAAACGGTATTCGTTGCTGTTCCAGAGAATCATTTCTTCGGAAAAACGGCTTAAATGCATCATGATGATGGAACATGCCGATAAAAGCTCAATGCAGTAATCACGGTCCGATACCGAATCCATGGAATTAAAGGTTGCATAGTCAAATCCGAGCTCGCGGGCCACCATTTCGCGGTCAAGCGGATAGGTGGTTCCGGCCAGTGCTCCCGCTCCTAAAGGTGAAACATTCATTCTCTTTCGAAGATCCGCTAACCGGTCGTAATCGCGCAAAAACATTTCCATATAGGCCGAAACGTAATGGGCAAGCGTTACCGGCTGGGCTTTTTGGAGGTGCGTAAATCCCGGCATATAGGTATCGGTATTTCCTTTAATGATGATAAGAAGTTCTTCCGCAAGTTTTTTTATCAGTCCGCGGATTTCATCGGTCTCTTCCCGGACATACAGTTTCATGTCGAGTGCCACCTGATCGTTGCGGCTCCTGCCGGTATGAAGTTTCTTTCCGGCATCTCCGATACGGGCAATCAGATTCGCTTCCACAAAACTGTGAATATCTTCGTATTCCGGACCGAAAGAAAGCGTTCCGTTTTCGATATCCTCAAGGATACCCGTAAGCCCTTTTTTGATTAATGCGGCTTCTTCCGAGGAAATAATACCCTGAGTTCCAAGCATATGAACATGTGCAATACTTCCTTCGATATCCTGCTTATAAAGCCTTTGATCAAAAGAAAGTGATTCGTTAAACGCAAAAACTTCGGCATCCGTATTTTTGGTAAATCTTCCGCCCCATAACTGAGCCATTATTATTCCTCCGCTGATATTCTCTTATGACATCATCTTCTTCATGAAAAGAGCCATGCCTGACGTGGCATGGCTTTTTTATAAAGCCGGAAATCAGACTCGAACTGACGACCCCTTCATTACGAGTGAAGTGCTCTACCGACTGAGCTATTCCGGCAATCCGGTTTACACCACGTGTCATTATATCCGATTCGGCGAAAAAGTGCAAGTGATTCTATTTCTTTAATATTTTCTGAAGTTCTTTTATCTTTCTCGCGGCTTCTTTCGTGGCCTCGTCGATAATCCGGTTCTTTTCGTCTTCAATCTCTTTTTTCCTTGTTTCCGCATCTTTTACGGCCTGTGCGATGATGCGGTTTTTCTCTTCTTCGTATTCACGCTTTGTTTTTTCGACATAGCGGACTTTCTCGTCGTATTTCTTTTTCTCGATTTCCTTCAGCTCTTTTTCGGTAAACGGACGGTATGAGAAAATCTGCATGCCCATGGCGGGAATTTTAACCGTAACGGACTGCTCGTATCCGTCCATCGGAATTTCTTTTGTAGCGATGGCATTTTTGTTGATTACACCGTCATCCGTATAGGCCGGATCGTCCGTTGTGAAGAATTCCTTGATTTTACCGGCCTCGGGAAGCCCGAAGGAATATTTTTCCATGGCGTGATTGGAAAAGTTAAAAATAATATAGCCGCTGTTTTTCTCGTCCGTGCGCTTGAAAATAAGCACATTGTCCGCGGGATCATCGGATTTGATCAGTTCGAAATTCTTCGTACTTTCATTCTCCGGATGAAGAATCGCTTTGTCGTGATAAAGAGCAAACAAATCGCGGATGCAGGCGATTTTGCGCTGCAAATATCTTGGCTCTTTAAGCGCGGATGCATAAGGATTGGCAAAATATGCTTCCTCACAGAAATTATCCGTGCCCATAAACGAACATTTCCGTCCCGGGAATACAGCCAAAAACGCATTGGCCAAAACCACGTTTCTTACCTTGTCTTCGATGGTTCCCGGCATCCTCATAAGCATCGAGACATAGTCTTTTGATGAAACGGTGCTTGAATAAGGCAGGATAAATTCTTCGCCGAACGCAAATTTGACAAGTTCGGCAAATTCATAGTAATGCTCGTTTCTATAGAACGGATCGTTTTGCAGGAAAGAGGTTACGGAACTTTCGAATCCGCTGTGGTAAACCATATCGAAAAGCATCGAATCCTTGCCGGATTTGGTCGTAACATTGATTAAAACACCGTCCGATGAAGCGATTTTTGTGAAATTCGGGTATTTCTTCGCAATTTTCGAATTCAGTTTTTTAAGGAAACGAACGCCGGCAAGATTTAAGTTTCCGCCGTATTCATTCGGAACCCACTCTCCGTTTTTCTTTCCGTAATCAAGATATAAAAGGGCTCCGAGGTTCGGAATCCGGAATCCGTCAATCCGGTAAGTTTCAATTAAATAAAGTGCCGCCGACAGCAAATAACTCTGGACATATCCGCTTCCGAAATCAAAAGCAAATGCATTAAAGGTCGGTTTATGCATGATTCGCTCATCCGGAGATTCAAAAAGCGCTTCTCCGTCAAAGAAATGAAGGCCTTCTTCGCCTGCATCGAAAAATGCAATCGGAAAATCAACGGAAATCGAAAGGCCGGCATTATGGATTTCATCAACAAAAGAGGCAAAAACAGACGGGCCGCCGAGGCGTTCGGATACGGCATAAATGCCATGAATATGCTGTCTGTCGTGCGCTTCTTCGGCCGGATCGAAAATTCCCAGAAGGTGAAGTCCGGTATAGGAATACTCCCTGCAGTGCTTTAATAAAACCGGCAGTAAATCGAGAATACTCTTTGTTTTTTCATCCATTAAAGAGAATAAATCGACTTCGTAAATATGCATCGGATTCTTCAGCCATACGTTCTTGGGTCGGTCCGAAGTTTTCTTTCCTTCCGTTTTTGCAAGGCTTCCCACAACAATACTGTCTGCCCCGTCCTGGCAAAAAGCCATCGGATCAGTTTTTTCAATGCTTTTAACGCCCTTCCCGCGAACGGAAAAACGATACCGGCAGCCTTCTTCCGCACCCGGAACGAATAACGCAAAAACTCCGGCCGATTCATTTTTCTCCATCAGATGATGTCCTTCGTGGAAATTGTTAAAATCACCGAGAAGGCTTACACTCTTGGCTTTCGGCGCATAAAGCGTAAATAAAACACCTTTGGTATTGTCGATTTCGGTGCATTTTGCTCCGAATAATTCCGCCATGCATTCGTTGGTTCCGCGACGGATGGATGCAATGGCTTTATCGTCTGTGGGAATGGAGAAAGAATACGGATCTTTGACATTTTTCTTTTCCGCATTCGCATATTCGATGGTATACGTGTAGGATGTGAATTTTTCCTTGGTCAGAAAAACGGCAAAAAAGCCCGATTCATCGACTAATTCCATTTCCACTTTTTTGGTCCGTTTTGTTTCGGCATTCGTCAGATTGGCATAAACTTTTACCGCTTCAGGGAAAAATGCCTGCAGAATCACTTCTTTTTTCCGGGTATGCAGCCCGAGAATTGAGGACGGATTCGCACAGTCCGAATAAACGATGGATTCAATTTGCTCCCAATTCATTAATGCATACTGTTTTTTGTTCATATTTCCCATAACCCTTTCGAAGAAGTTTTATTCTTTCTGTTTTTGTTTAATTCAGTGAATGAATAAACAGTCCGCTTCTGAGCTTCGGCTCGAACCAGGTGGATTTCGGCGGCATCAAAAGATGTGCGTCCGCAACCGCAAAAAGCTCACCGATGGATGTCGGATACATGCCGAATGCAGCCACACAGTCGTCGTTTGCGCGTTTTTCCAGTTCGCTGTAACCGCGGATTCCGCCGACAAAATCAATCCGTTTGTCGGTCTTCGGGTCCTGAATATTTAATACGGGTCCGAGAATATAATCCTGAAGAATCGATACGTCGAGACCTTTAATCGGATCG
>OMRN01000366.1 GCA_900313265.1 uncultured Lachnospiraceae bacterium
CGCATCCTTGCAGGTTGCGCCGACCTACCAGCTTGTGAATTTTGTTATAAACAGCGGAAATATTATTACACCTACCGCACAGGTGACACTGGAAAAAGACGGCAATCACTTAAAGGGATTAAGCTCCGGCGACGGTCCGATTGCAGCGGCGTTCCTTGCGGTGGAAATGATTGTGGGCGTTCACTACGAACTGGATGATTTCCAGATTCAGTCCGTAACCGAAGGAAGCGAAGCCGTCGGAAATGCGCTTGTGAAACTTCGTTATAACGGAAAGCTCTATTCCGGAAACGGAATTTCCACCGATATTATCGGAGCCAGCATAAGGGCCTACATCAATGCCATAAATAAGATTGTATACGACAGCATGACGGAGTAATTTATTTTAAAGGAGTATTTTATGAAATTATCATACAGCACAAACGGATGGGACGATTTTGACTGGACGGATTTTACTTCAACCGCCAAGGATTTACAGTTTGCCGGTATTGAAATCCATGATATCCGCAAAGAAGTTTTTTCCGGTAAAAACAGACCGTTTAATAATGAGAACATACTGGAGACGGCGAGAAAAATCGCCCGGCAGCAACTTGAAATTGCCTGTCTGGATACGACCTGCGATGTGGCGGATCCCGACCGGATCGAAGCAAACGTGGCGGAAATAAGGGAATATATCCGGATTGCGAATATCCTTCACTGCCCGGCCATTCGTCTTCGTGCCGGAAAGAATATTTCGGATAAAGACGTAAGCGATGAGCCGGTAATCGAATGTATCCGTCAGACCTACAGAGAGGCCGATAATAACGGAGTATCCCTGTTACTGGAAACTATCGGTGTTTATTCCGATACCGAGAGACTCCGGACCGTTTTAAATGTTTTTGCGAGAGACAATGTGGCCGCATTATGGGATATTCATCATACGGTTCGTCACGGCGGGGAAACTGCGGAACAGAGCATCCAGAATCTCGGTGCCTATGTAAAACATGTTCATATCAAGGATTCCGATGAAAACGGTTACTGCCTGATGGGAGAAGGAAATCTTCCGATCGAAGATTTAATGCGTGCGCTTCGAAGTGTCAATTACGACGGATTTATTTCCTTTGAGTGGATTCCGTCCTGGCTTTCGGAACTGTCCGATCCCGGAATCGTCTTCCCTCATTTTGTCAATTACATGAGCCGTTACGAAACCGAAACGGTGACGGCCGATCATGGTTTATATTCCAACAAAGCCGGTACCGGCAAGTTTATCTGGAAAAAGGAAGAAATCATCGACAAAACCTTCCCGCAGGTACTTGACCGCATGGTGGAGGAATTCCCGGACCAGTATGCGTTCCGTTACACAACGTTAAATTATACGAGAACCTATAAAGAATTCCGTGACGATGTGGATGAGTTTGCCCGTACATTAATCGCACTCGGCGTCAAGCAGGGCGGCCATGTGGCAATCTGGGCGACCAACGTGCCCCAGTGGTATATCACATTCTGGGCCTGCTGCCGGATCGGAGCGGTTTTGGTTACAATGAATACGGCATATAAAATTCACGAAGCGGAGTATCTGCTTCGCAATTCCGATACACACACGCTGGTTATGATTGACGGTTTCCGTGATTCTCATTATAGCGAAATCATGGCGGAACTTTGTCCGGAACTTGCCGACAATGTTCCCGGCAAGGCGCTTCACTGCAAACGTCTGCCTTTCCTGCGTCACATCATTAATGTAAGCTCCCGTCAGCCCGGCTGCTTAACCTGGGAGGACGCCCTGGCCCTTGCGGACAGCGTGCCCATTGAAGAAGTATACAGAAGATCCTCGCTGGTTGATAAACATGATGTGTGCAACATGCAGTATACATCCGGAACCACCGGGTTCCCGAAGGGTGTCATGCTGACACACTACAATGTAGTCAATAACGGAAAATGCATCGGCGACCGTATGGATTTATCCACGGCAGACCGCATGATGATTCAGGTGCCGATGTTCCACTGCTTCGGCATGGTACTGGCAATGACCGCATCCATGACGCACGGAGTTACACTTTCTCCGATTCCGTATTTTTCCACGAAGCCGGCACTTGCCTGCATCAATCAGGAAAAAATCACCTGCTTCCACGGTGTGCCGACCATGTTTATCGCAATGTTAGAGCATGAAGACTTCGAAAAGACCGATTTTTCCTATATGAGAACCGGCATTATGGCAGGATCTCCCTGCCCGATCGCCATCATGAAGGAAGTCGTGGAAAAAATGCACATGACCGAGATTACGATTGTTTACGGTCAGACCGAAGCCTCTCCGGGATGTACCATGTCGAGTACCGACGATTCGCTTGAGGTGCGTGTAAATACCGTCGGCGGTCCGCTTCCCGGCGTGGAATGCAAGGTTGTCGATCCGGAAACGGGTGAAGAAGTTCCGGACGGCGTAAATGGCGAGTTTGTGGCCAGAGGCTACAACATTATGAAGGGCTATTATAAAATGCCGGCGGCGACCGCACAGGCAATCGACAAGGACGGATGGCTTCATACCGGAGATCTGGCCTGCCGCACACCGGAGGGCAATTTCCGTATTACCGGCCGTCTGAAGGATATGATTATCCGCGGCGGTGAGAATATTTATCCGAAGGAAATCGAGGAGTTCATTTATACATACGAAAAGGTGAAGGATGTCCAGGTAATCGGTGTTCCCGATGAAGCACTCGGGGAAGAGATCTGTGCCTGCATCGTTCCGAAGGAAGGTGAGACCATCACCGAGGAAGAAATCAAAGATTATGTCCGCTCCCATATGGCAAAGCACAAAGTGCCGAAATATGTGGATATTGTGGAAGGCTTCCCGATGAATGCCGCCGGAAAAATCTTAAAATACAAGATGCGTGAAGCTGCCGTCGAGAAATACGGATTGGCGAAAGCGGACAGCATTGAAACGGCATAAATTTTTGTCCGGAAAATTTGCGAAATCCGATGTGAAAATGGAAAGATTTCGGAATGGACAGAAGGCGTGAAAGTATCTAAAAATGGGGATTTTTTCGAGTTATGTCTACCAAAATCCCCTAAAATAGGGAAAAATCATCAAAAAAGGCGCGAAAACCCCTATATTTTGTGGTTTTTGCCTTGACAAAACGGGCAAAAACTACTATAAATAGTGTATACGATAAATCTATCGTAGAAACTATTTACAGACAAAAATAAAGGGAGGAGTTCATAATGAACAAGACAGAATTAGTAGCAGCTATCGCTGATCAGGCAGGACTTAGCAAGAAAGATGCAGAGAAGGCACTTAACGCTTTCACCGACACCGTTAAGAAAGAATTAAAGAAGAAAGACGGAAAGGTTCAGTTAGTTGGTTTCGGTACCTTCGATGTTACCAAGAGAGCAGCTAGAGAAGGAAGAAATCCTCAGACCGGCGCTAAGATGAAGATTAAAGCTTCCAAGGCTCCCAGA
>OMRN01000399.1 GCA_900313265.1 uncultured Lachnospiraceae bacterium
GTTACACCGGAGGAATACGAAATTATCCGTGATGCGGGGCTGAAGTGCTATTATCCTCATTCCGATGTTTGTGAAGTATACAGGAATGCAGACACCCCGATTGGGATGGATCCAGAGGCTCTTGTCTACAATCCTTTTGACTATACCGTGGCTGAGTATGTGCCCAAATATGATTCCGTAAAAGTATATGATGATTTTCATGAAAGAAATCGTGAATACTTTGAAAATGTGGATAGAAATCACACATTGAAAGAGATTTTTGCCGATATCGGATACTGTAGCGGAATCGAAGGTTCCGGGATTATTCGTTATATTTGGACACTGAATGACGGAACCAAGGCCGGTGTTATATTTGACAGTTCGGGACATATTGAATTCATCTCCATTTGGGATGAGAAGAATCAAACAGCTGAACAAATCTATGACAGGTACCCGCCTGAGTAAAAACGATTGTAAAAAGAGGAGAAGTGCTATGAAATTGCGAAATGGTAAATTTGGAGAGTTTTGGGGTTGTACCGGATATCCGGATTGTAAATATACGCAGAATAAGTAGGGGGCACACATGGATTGTCAAAATGTAAAAAAAAGCACATCAGCAGATCGGGTAGCGGTATTCCAAGATACACAGAATTGGTGTGAGACGGATCCGGATTTGATTGCATACATTCAAAAGGCGAAGAAAGCTACAGAGATTTTTTATGAAGATAATTATCCTGCATTCAATGCAGCGAATACCCGGAATCAGACGATTACCGTAACAGGAGAAAGATCTTTTGAAGCAGCAATGCGGCTATATAAAGAAAAACCGGGAAGTAAAATTGCAGTTATGAATTTTGCAAATGCATTTCATCCGGGAGGCGGAGTGGTAAAAGGTGCAAGCGCCCAGGAAGAGTGCCTTTGCAGGACATCCACATTATATCCGCTTTTATATCGTAATTCTCTTAGGGAATTTTATGATTATCATAAGAAAAAGAATACACCGAAAGCGTCGGATTCGCTGATTTATACGGAAGGGGTTGTGATTTGCAAATCGGATGAGGATTTTCCGAAGAGGCTGCCCAAAGAAGAATGGGTGAGCGTGGACGTGATTACGATAGCAGCCCCGGATTTACGTGATATGTATATGAATGATGCGGAGCTCTTCGGGTATCATGTGAAAAGAGCGATTCATATGCTGACAGTGGCGGCATATAAGGGCGCTGATACGCTGGTGTTGGGAGCATTTGGATGCGGCGCATTTTTGAATAATCCGGAGGTTGTATCAAGAGCATATAAAACGGCACTTACAGAGTTTCCGAAGGTTTTTGACCGGGTCGTATTTGCGGTTCTTTGCAATCCGGAACAGATCAGTAAAAACTATTCCGTCTTTTCACGGGAATTTTCAGAATGATAGCGGAGAAAACATATGCCATTTCAGATCATCAGAAATGATATTACAAAAGTAAAAGCAGATGCGATTGTGAATACGGCCAATCCGGAGCCGGTTATCGGATCCGGAACGGATTCTGCCATATATAAAGCGGCAGGAGAGAAAGAACTTCTGGCAGAGCGGAAAAAGATCGGCAGGATTGCCAGAGGGGATATTGCGGTTACTCCTGCATTCGGACTGAAAGCGAAGTATATTATTCACACAGTCGGACCGGCATGGCATGGCGGTGATAAGGGAGAGTTTGATATTCTTAAGAACTGTTATCGTAAGTCCCTTGATAAAGCGGCAGAACTTGGATGTAAGAGCATTGCTTTTCCACTGATTGCTACAGGCGTATATCATTTTCCAAAGTCGGAAGCACTGACGATTGCCATGAATGAAATCAGCACATTTCTGATGCGTGAAGATACTGAGATGAATGTCAAGCTGGTGGTTTTTGACGACAGTGCTTTTCGGCTGTCCCGAAATCTTTTCTTCCAGGTCGAGTCCTATATTGATGATTTAGAGGTAATCAGGGTTCATCATAAGGAATACGGCATACCGGAGAATGATTTCAGGATGGAAACATTCCATAGTCATTATTTTCCGGGTTTGTTGCCGGGCACAGATGCGAATTCTATTGAACCAAAGAAAAAAACACTTACTGAGAAAACCTTTGATAAAGAACTTTATATGAAGGATAAGAAAGAGGATACGGCGTTCCGTGACCATCTGATGAAATTGCTGGTTGAAAAGAATTTAAGCAGCACAGCGGTTTATAAGAGTTCGAACATTACAAAAGGGAATTTTTCCAAAATGCTGACCGGTGATACGAAGCACCCGCAGAAAAAGGCCGTTTTGGGGTTATGTATCGGAATGAAGTTAAGTCTCGAAGAGGCGGAAGAATTGCTGGCGAGTGCGGATATGGCTTTTAATCCGTATAATAAAAGGGATAAACTGGTGATTCAGTGTATTTTACAGGGACAGTACGATATTGATGAGATTAACGCGATGCTTTATATTTGCAAACAACCGCAACTTGGAAATTAAGAGATTAGGACAGTAGGGATACCCGCTGTCCTTTTTTGAAAGTGTCTCCCGTCGGGAGACCGATGTACCGATTTTTCGTAGTATGATTAACCCGTAAAGAGAAAAGAGTTAACGACTCACGGAAAGAAACGGAGGGAATAAAAATGTACGGAGCGATTTTTGGAGATATTATCGGAAGCAGATTTGAATTTGACAGAGGACCCTGGACAAAGGAGTTTGAATTATTTACGAAAAAATCCTGCTGGACGGACGATTCGGTTATGACCATTGCCGTGATGGAGGCACTGATGAATGCCGGTAAGGATGCAACGGCTGAGGTTATTCGTGAGGAATGCATAAAGTCCATGCAGAAATGGGGACAGAAGTATCCGCATGCCGGATACGGCGCAAGATTTATCCACTGGGTACATGATACTAATCCGGAGCCCTATAACAGCTGGGGAAACGGATCGGCGATGAGAGTTTCCGGTGCCGGATGGATTTATGATTCGGTGGAAAGAACAAGAGAGGTGGCAAGAGCTACCGCAGAAGTAAGCCACAACCACCCGGAAGGAATTAAGGGGGCCGAGTGTACTGCGGCGGTAATGTTTTTGGCTAGAACCGGCGTATCCAAGGAAGACATCAAAGAATACGTGATTAAGGAATTCGGTTATGACGTATCAAAGACCGTGGATGAGTTAAGACCGTTACATCGTCATGATGAGTCCTGTCAGGACGCCCTGCCGAAGGCTTTGGTTTCCTTCTTTGAAGGAGAGTCCTACGAGGATGTTGTGAGAAACGCGGTTTCCTTAGGAGGCGATACGGATACGATTGCGGCGATTGCCGGTGCCATGGCGGATGCAATGTACAAAGTTCCGGTCGGCATTATTGCAAAGGGGCTGCATTATCTGAAAGAAGATATGTCGGATGTCTGCAAGGCATTTCAGGATTTTATAAATGGCGGGACCAAACCGGATCCTTATAAAGATAATATATATATTAAACTGGCGGCTGAGGATTTTGCAAATGACCACAGTGAAAAGAATTTATTCAGACTGTTCAATGTTCTGGCCGGAAGAATGCTGGAAGACGGAGAAGTGCCGATGGCCATGGTTGATGTGAATAACGCAATGGGCTCTTTGAATCTCGACAACCTGACGGCAGGAGATACATTTACTTTAAATACGGATATGCGCCTTCGGATTGATATGGTAACAAACGGA
>OMRN01000016.1 GCA_900313265.1 uncultured Lachnospiraceae bacterium
AAGGAAACCAGCATTACACTGGGACTTAGACTGAACGGAGCCGGGAATTACGATGTCAATACCGGTGTGGGATTTTTCGATCACATGCTCGAAGGATTTGCCAAACACGGAAATTTTGATTTGAAGATTATCTGCAAAGGGGACCTGAATGTGGACTGTCACCACACCGTGGAGGATGTGGGAATCGTGCTCGGCCAGGCAATTAAAAATGCGGTCGGAAATAAGGAAGGTATGAACCGTTACGCTACCTTTATCCAGCCCATGGATGATGCGCTGGTTTTGGTCAGCGTGGATTTATGCAACCGCACCTATCTGAATTTTGATTATGATTTTAAGGTGGAGCGTGTCGGATATTTCGAGACCGAGACCGTGAAGGAATTTTTCCGTGCCGTGGCAGATGAGGCAGGCATGAATATTCACATTAAGGTTTTAGACGGAACGAATACGCATCACATTATCGAGGCGACTTTTAAAGCGTTTGCAAACGCTCTTGCCATTGCGGTATCGGACAGCGGAAGAGTGGGTGTTTTAAGTACCAAAGGTGCTTTATAAATACGAAAAGCCGGGCATAATAACGTGAAATTATAAACGGAAAATAGAAAAAGGGTTGTTTTTTTCAATCCAAATAAAAGGAAAAACAAAAAATGAAGAAAAATTTAATTGTCAGACTGTATATTAATAACGGAGAAGCTTCCTTTGACGAGGCCGGAGAAAAGAAGGTCGGCGAACTTTTGGAGCAGACCGTGCGTTTTTACGGAGATATCAATGCCGATTCGATCCTCGTGCAGATTTCGGCCGAAGGAGACGAGGGCAGGGAAGCTTCCATCAAAATGCTGAAGGAAATTACAAAGGCGAGCGAAATTCCGGTATATGCCACATTCCCGATCAAACGCGAGGAAGACGTTAAGAAATTAATCTATGCCGACGCAAAACTGGTCATTATGAATCTGTCCGATCAAAACTGCTGGGATATGTTAGAAGACGTTTCCAAACGGTTCGGAAAAGACCGCATTGCCGTTTCGTTTGATGATTATTCAAACCTTGGAGTATATCGTAAGGCAGCGGAGAATTATGCAAGCGGATGCTTTATTTTTAACGGAACAAAGCCTTCGGAAGTAAGTGAGCAGACGAATCTGCCTTTGTATGTGGGACTGCCGAACGTGACACTTGAGAAACTCCTCGATACGCTGGCGGAAGACAATATCTGCGGTGTTTTCGGAGCGGTCGTAAACGAGAATGCGAAAGATATCAATTCCATCAAAAATCTCTGCGCGGAAAGAGGACTTGAAATCAGCCGTTTTGCGGCAGCCATTCCGTGGGATAAACTTCGTAAGAATTCCGACGGATTAATTCCCGTAATCGCACAGGATTATAAGACCGGCGCGGTATTAATGCTTGCTTACATGAACGAGGAAGCGTACCTTACCACCATCAAAACCGGAAAAATGAATTATTATTCCCGTTCCCGCAAAGCACAGTGGGAAAAGGGAGAGGAAAGCGGTCATTTCCAGTATGTGAAAGCACTTTATGCGGACTGCGATTACGACACTCTTTTAGCGAAAGTATCCCAGATCGGTGTTGCCTGCCATACCGGAAGCCCGACCTGCTTCTTTAACGAAATCGCATCCAAAGAATATACGGAGAAGAATCCGCTGAAGGTATTCGAACAGGTTTACGCGGTTATCGCCGACCGGAAAGTGAATCCGAAAGAGGGGTCCTACACCAATTATCTTTTTGACAAGGGCATTGATAAAATCTTAAAGAAGGTCGGAGAAGAGGCGAGCGAGATTATCATTGCATCCAAAAATCCCGATGCCGGAGAAATCAAATATGAAATTTCCGATTTCCTTTATCACTGCATGGTATTAATGGTGGAGAAAGGAATCTCCTGGGAAGAAATCTGTAACGAACTGGCAGCCAGAGAGTAGCAGGGGCGTTCTGCTTCGATAATGAAACGAAGCAGACAAGAAACGGAAAGCTCGAAACGGCTGCATCGGTAAAATATGAGAAAACTTGCACTAAGTGATGAAATATTAATGCAAATAGAGAAATCCGCCCGTTATATCGGCGGTGAGAAAAACAGCGTCATGAAGGAAATTCACCCGAATGACGTTCGTTTTGTTATGTGCTTTCCCGATTTATATGAAATCGGAATGAGCCATCTGGGCATTCAGATTCTTTATGATATGCTCAATTCCTACGAGGACACCTGGTGCGAACGTGTGTATTCGCCTGGGGAAGATCTGCACCGGATCATGAAAGAGAAGGATATTCCTCTTTTTGCACTCGAAAGCCAGGACCCGGTAAAAGATTTTGATTTCCTCGGAATCACGCTTCAGTATGAAATGTGTTATACCAACATTCTGCAGATTCTGGATTTATCGAAAATCCCTTTCCAAAGCAATGAACGTACATGGGACGATCCCATCGTAATCGGAGGCGGGCCCTGCGCTTACAATCCGGAACCGATTGCGGATTTCTTTGATTTATTCTATATCGGCGAAGGGGAAACGCAGTACAGAGCGCTTCTTGATTTATACAAAAATGACCGTGCCGCAGGCCTGAAAAGAGAGGAATTTTTACGGCATGCCGCCCGGGTTCCCGGAATTTATGTGCCTTCCCTTTATGAAGTATCCTATAAAGAAGACGGAACCATATCATCCTTTCAGCCGCGTTTTGAAGACGTTCCGAAAACGGTAAAAAAAGAGATTGTCAAAAATCTCGATGACTGTCCGTATCCGACCAAACCGGTCATTCCATTTATTAAATCCACACAGGACCGTCTGGTGCTTGAAATCATGAGAGGCTGTATCCGCGGATGCCGTTTCTGTCAGGCCGGCCAGCTTTACCGTCCGATTCGTGAGCGGAGTCTTGATACTCTTAAAGCCTACGCAAAGCAGCTAATCGAAAATACGGGACATGAGGAAATCTGTTTAAGTTCACTTAGCTCCAGCGATTATTCCGATTTGCAGGAACTGCTTCTTTTCTTAATCGACGAATGCGATGAAAGAAAGGTCAACATTTCCCTGCCTTCCCTTCGTATCGACCAGTTTTCTCTGGATGTCATGAATAAAGTCCAGGACGTTAAGAAAACGTCCTTAACGTTTGCACCCGAAGCCGGTACGCAGAGGCTGCGTAATGTCATTAACAAGGGACTTACCGAAGAAGATATTTTAAACGGATCCAAAATGGCTTTCGAGGGCGGGTGGAACAAAGTAAAATTATACTTTATGCTCGGACTTCCGACGGAAACGATAGAAGATATCAAAGGAATCGGAAAACTCTGCAATGAAATCTGCAAAGTCTATTTCGATACGGTTCCGAAAGAAAAAAGAAACGGCCAGAAAATCCAGATTACGGCAAGTACCTCGTTCTTTATTCCGAAGCCGTTTACGGCACTTCAATGGGCGAGCATGAATACCGAAGAAGAATTCCGCGAAAAAGCCTATCAGACAAGGCTCGGCATTATGGATATGCTCAATCAGCGAAGTATCAAATACAACTGGCACGATACGGATGTATCCGTTCTGGAGGGGATTTTTGCAAGGGGTGACCGGAAACTGTCATCCGTCATTCAGCGTGCCTATGAAAAGGGCTGTATGTTTGATGCCTGGAACGAAAGTTTTCATTACGATGTCTGGAAAGAGACTTTTGCCGAGCTCGGCCTTTCCATGGATTTCTACACCACCAGGAAACGCGAGGATGATGAGATTTTTCCGTGGGATTTTATCGATATCGGAGTCTCCAAGGCCTTCCTTTTACGAGAATGGCACAACGCCCTTTCGGAGAAAGTATCTCCGAACTGCCGCGACAAATGTCAGGGCTGCGGCGCCGCCTCCTACGGCGTCGGTTTCTACTGTCCGGGCACGAAATAATTCGGTATTGTATACTTTACCGAATCCCGCATATTGGCTCGCGTCGCACTTGGCAATACTTCGACGGGAATCGGTTGTGTTTGCAACTTCAAGCC
>OMRN01000326.1 GCA_900313265.1 uncultured Lachnospiraceae bacterium
AACAAGGAAGCCATCGAAGAAGCAAAGAAACTCGGAAAACCCGTTGTTGCCTGCATTGTTGCCGGAAGGCAGGTAATCATCAGCGATTATTATGATGACTGGGACGGTGTGGTAATGTGTTATCTGCCCGGCTCGGAAGGACAGGGCGTGGCGGATGTATTATGCGGAGGCAGTGATTTTAACGGAAAAATCCCCAGCCCCTGGTACAGCTCGCTTGAGCAGATCGGAACGGACAAACCGTGGCTTGAAATCGGTTATGGGCTGACATACGAATCCAAATAAAAGAAAAAGAGCAGGCATAATACCTGCTCTTTTGATGCTGGTGGTGGGACTTGAACCCACACGTTGTTGCCAACAACAGATTTTGAGTCTGCCTCGTCTGCCATTCCGACACACCAGCGGTTGTTCAACGAAAGATATATTACCATAAAACCGCTTTTCAGGCAAGTGTTTTCATTATAGCGTGAATGCGGTATAATGTTAAATGTATTTTTATGTGCAAGTTGAATGATGACATGTCGAAAAGTCGTTCACGCCTTAACGAAAATGATTTTGAACTTTTGATTCGCATTATACGGAATGATATTTTAAAAACACTATGGCAAAGAAAAAAATCTCCTGCATGGAAGTACAAAAGAATATTCCCGCGTTTATCGAAAACGACTTAGACAGTAAGGAAACCCTCGAATTTGTCGACCATGTCCGTCATTGCGATACGTGCATGGAAGAGTTGTCGGTTGAATTTCTGGTTCTGGTCGGAATCAAAAGACTCGATTCGGCATCCGCATTTAATTTAAACCAGGAACTGGACGATTTGATTGACTATAACGAACAGCGGGCAAGACAGAAAAGACAGACCTCCTTTTTCATTTTTATCGGAGCTCTGCTTGCCGCTATTATCGGCGGATATTTCCTCTCGGGAATTTTCCGTAAATAATCAAAGGTTCAAAATAATACAGATTCAAAAATAGCATATTTAAAACGGATAAACAGGATTTATGAATAAGATTCTACTGATTGACGGACACAGCATTTTAAACAGGGCATTCTACGGAGTGCCGGATTTGACGAACAAATCCGGTCTTCATACCAACGCCGTATACGGTTTCTTAAACATTCTTTTTAAGGCAATCGAAGACGAAAAGCCCACCCATCTGGCGGTGGCTTTTGATTTGTCCGCGCCGACTTTCCGGCATGAAATGTATAAAGAATACAAAGGTACCAGGCACCCGATGCCGGACGAGCTCCGTGAGCAGGTTCCCGTCATGAAGGAACTGCTTTCGGCCATGAACGTAACCATCATGGAGCAGGCCGGCTACGAAGCGGATGATATCCTCGGAACCATGGCCAAAAATGCACAGGGAGCAGGTTTTGACGCGGTTATTCTTTCCGGCGACCGTGACCTTTTGCAAATTGCCGATGAACATATCAAAATCCGTATCCCGAAAACAAAAGGCGGCAAAACGGAAGTTGAAGAGTATTTTCCGAAAGATGTAATCGAAAAATACAGTGTTACACCGCTTCAGTTTATCGATGTAAAGGCATTAATGGGAGATTCATCCGATAATATTCCGGGTGTACCGAAAGTCGGGGAAAAGACCGCCATTTCACTGATTGTTAAGTTTGATTCGATTGACGGAATTTACGAACACATCGAGGAAGTTCCCAAACCCGCCATAAAACAATCGTTAATCGACAATAAAGACTTGGCGTATTTTTGTCAGAAACTGGTTACCATCGAAATTCATGCGGATATTCCGTACCGGATCGATGATACCGTAATGCCGGATTTCTATAATGACAAATCCTACGGAATAATCCGGGATCTGGAACTGAAATCCTATTTAACCAAATTCGATTCTTCCATGGTGAAGGTTGAGAAAAAGGCTGAAGTTTCGATTCTGAAAGGCGATGAAATAATCGCAGAAGGGATCGGGAGCATCTTAAATCATGCAAATGAACAAAAACCTTTTGTTGCGGTTCAGTTCCTGATAGAACCCGAAAAAGAATACATCCATGAAAATACAATCGAAGAAGGACAGTTAAGCTTATTCGATCTTGCGCCGGATTCGGATTCTTCAGCCTGCAATAACAGTGACTGCGATAATTCCGACAATCATTCCGGCGTTTCAAGGCAGGATGAGCCGATTTCTCACAGAGGTCATATTCTTGCAGCTTCGATATCCGCAGGATGCGATACTGCTTCCTTTGAGATCAAAAACGAAAAAACCGAAGAACTTCTGATCCGTTCTTTATCGGATTTTATGACGAAGGACGGCGGAATGATCAGCGTCTGCGGCGTAAAACCGTATTACGGGATTTTTGAAAATATCACGAATGTGATGTGTGCCAAAGACATCGGGAGGATGTTTTTTGACGGAATCATTGCGGCGTATCTTATAAATCCGCTCAAAAACGATTACGATGCGGAATCGGTCAT
>OMRN01000367.1 GCA_900313265.1 uncultured Lachnospiraceae bacterium
GCTTCGGGAAGCGGATAGGTTCCCATGAATTCCACGGGATTCTGCGTGGCAATCACCATAAAAGGATCCGGCAGCGGATAGGTTTTTCCGTCCACCGTAACCCGTCCTTCTTCCATTGCTTCAAGAAGGCTGGCCTGTGTTTTCGGCGAAGTACGGTTAATCTCGTCCGCCAAAACAATCTGGTGCATCACGGAGCCCTCACGGTATACAAATTCGCCGGTTTTCATATTATAGATGGTGGTTCCGATTA
The DNA here is from genome assembly GCA_900313265.1 of uncultured Lachnospiraceae bacterium. Lineage (GTDB taxonomy): Bacteria > Bacillota > Clostridia > Lachnospirales > Lachnospiraceae > UBA3766. The sequence goes on from OMRN01000367.1 coordinate 251, forward strand.
CATCCGAAGGAAGTGTATCCGGCGTAAACTGAATACGTCCGAAATCGAGATCCACACTTTTTGAAAGCGTTTTAGCCAGCGTGGTTTTTCCGACTCCCGGAACATCTTCCAAAAGAATATGACCGCCGGCAAGCAGGCAGATTAATACATCATCCACCACACTCTCTTTACCGACAAAATACTCGCACATTTGCTTTTTCAAACGGCTTATAACCGGTTCATCCGAAACGGAATCTCCCTTAACCGTTTCATCCGTAACCGATACATTCATTTCGCTGCCATCCGAGACATTCATCCGATTTTCTTCCATAATTCCCCTTACCCGTTCAATTCAATTTATTAGTTACAGACATAACGACGAAAGCAGTTCGAATGCTTTCATTTCATCTTCGGATAATTCTTCCTCACTGCCCGATAACGATTTTGCCCTTTCTACAAATTTATCTTCACTGTCGAAGATCTTAACCGTTATTCCCTTTATTTCATTCTTGGTACAGTATTCTTTAATATGATTTTCCGTGTCCGTGCTTTTCAGTTTCGGATTTGACATATAACCGATCAGGCATTTCTTCGCCACACAGGCAGCCGGAATCGGATAATTGACACTGTAGCTGGTCAGAAAATAATCATACCCGATGAGCATATTGTCGCCCGCAAGCGGAGAAATCTCCTTATAAAGAGATTCCGGGCAGGTGTATTTTTCCGACCGTAAATACATGATAAACGATACAATGGACTTTGCCGCGGGAAGCATGCCGACAACGGCTGCAATGGTAAACAGATTCTTAACATCCTTCGTGATGGAATATCCGATTAAAAACAGTCCCGCCGGAAGAATCAGAAGCAGAATTGTCAAAAGGCCCTGAAAAACGGGTGCTTTCTTTAAATATCCATAGGTTCCTTTTCTTTTCTTAAAAAACATAAACGAATTTATTCCTTCCCGGAAACGTTTTCTTTACGATAAATAAAATAGAGTAAAACCGCGATGGCAAGTCCGGCGAATGCACCGAAAATCACGACAACCTTCTGCGAGTCGTTTAAATGCGGATCATGGTCCGTAACGGAGGAATCCTCCGTCGTTTTTTCTTCGGAGGAAACTTCTTCCGGAATCTCTTCCGAGGCCGTTTCGCTCCCCTGCTCTTCCTCCTGCTCCTTTAACAGAGCTTCTTCCTTATGCTTGTCAAAATCACGGTCGAGTTTTATTTCATCCCACACATCCAGACAGTTGCTGACACATCCGAGATGGTCCTGATTCAGCGCCAGAATGACGATTTTCTGCCCGTCTCCCTTCCGGAGTATTCTCGAAAACTCGGATTTGCCGCCGTAAGCGAAATCCTTCTCCGCTCCGAAGGTAATGCCTCCGTCCGTTGACAGGCGGTATGATGCAAGCTGCCCCTGCGGATCAGACGCATTTACGTCAAAAACAATATTGGCGGCGCGGTTTGTAATCTGCTCATATTCTTTGACGGCGACCGAAGCACTGTCCGGGTACATATAATTCGAAGGAAGCTCATACGGTTCCGTCGTTTCGATATCCGGCTCGTCCGTAAAATGATAAATCGTGGAATTTGAATTCAGTTTCAGGGCTCTTGCAATCGCAAGTGCATCGGCTTTTCCGATGGTATCGAGCGCTTCGGGCGAATTGATAAGCGGCAGATATTCTTCCCGGTCCATGAAAAGATGCTCGATAATCATTCCGGAAACTTTCTTTTCCTCGCACTTGCGCAGGAAACCGAGATAATCATGCCCGTCTTCGTCCACGCAGGTATAAACGCCGTTTGCAAAAATCCCGATTCCTTCAAGTGACTCGGAAACCGACTGGGCAATCGGCATCATTTTCTTTCTGAGATCCGGAATGGCGGATACGTAGATCATCGATCCTGCCTGCATATGAGCTTCCGTCGCATTAAAATGAAGACTGATTAAGTAATCTGCCTTCTTCACCTTCGCATAATCCACACGATTGGTATAATTGGCGTCTTTATCGTCTTTTCTGGTTAAATATACTTTAATTCCCTCAAAAGTTTCGAGGTTTTTCTTAATCGATTTGGCAACGGCCAGATTTAAATCTTTTTCCTTTAAATCGAAATACTCATTGCCGTTGCTTTTTCCGCCGTGTCCGGCATCGATTACAATGACAATCGGTTTGTCGTTCGGAGCGGCATCCGCATGAATGGAACGCATGGAAACAAACATCATAACAAAAAATAAAAGAAAACAGAGAATTCTTTTTTTCGGTTTGCATTTGCTCATACACATCCTCCGATACACCTTTTTAAGGCTGTATTTCTATAGAAAAACCGGCTTCTTCCGAAACCGGTTTACAAATCCGGCCAAGCCGGAACGGATACCCTGATAACTGATTATAAATAAATCCGGTATTCTTTATACCATATCCAGATTCAGTTCGCCGGTACTGAAGCCCGACGGAGTACTCATCTGTACAGTCTCGTCAATGCGGTCGGGATAAAGTTCGGCACGATTGGACTTTAAGATATTATAATAGCCTTCCAGTTCTCTTTGCTGCTCGTTATATTTCTTCTCATTGGTTTCCATGGCTTTTGCGATGACATTTTCGATTTCGGCCATTTTTTCATCGGTATATGCAATGGCAGCTTCCTTAATCTGGTTTGCTTCTTCGGTAGCGTTGTCAAGCACTTCCTGTGCCTGCATGGTAGCCAGTTTCATTACTTCATCTGCCTGTGCATAAGCAGCCTGAACGATTTCGGATTCGCTAATCATCTGATTGGTTCTTGCCGATGCATCATCCATAAGTGCCTGTGCTTTTTTCTTGGCATCATTGATAATGGCATCCTTATTCGAAACAATCTTACGAAGAGCTTTAATTTCTTCGGGTGCATTGCTCTTAAGCTCTTCAATCAGTTCCATAATTTCGTCTTTATCAACGGTGATCTTGTTGGGACTGAACATATTTCCCTTACATCCATCGATATAATCCTCGAGATCCCTGATGGTCTGCTCAATTTTGCTTTGCATTTCTTTTCTCCTTTTACTTAACCTTTAATAATATATGTTTTAGTCATCAAAGCCAAATCTCTGATAGAGCTTCCGGGCAACGTATTTCGGAACAAGCTCCGATACATCTCCGTGGAACGATGCAATCTCTCTTACGGTACTTGAAGAAAGAAACGCATATTCCAAACCCGTTGTTAAGAAAACCGTCTCCAAATCACCTTTGGAAATGGTGAAATTGGTCTGTGCAAAATGGATTTCATAATCAAAATCCGTAATCGCCCGAAGACCGCGGATTGCGATGTGGCAGTTCTTTTCTCTGGCATAATCGATCA
>OMRN01000065.1 GCA_900313265.1 uncultured Lachnospiraceae bacterium
AAATTTTTAATTTTGCTCTTTACAAATCATTATTACCTGTTTTATAATCCAAAATACACACCAAAAAATTATTTTTGCTTTTTACAATCTTAAGATTCATTTCGAATCAATTATTCCACGATTTTTATAACATTGAAAACGGGAGGCGACGCATATTGTAGCATTATTTTTATTACTTTCCGGAGCTGTCATTTTTGACTTCACCGGTGAAAAAATCCCCAACTTCATAATTCTGTCCGGACTGGTTATGGGTCTGTTTTACCGGTTCATCATTTGCGGGGAAACCCGTGTCAGCTGTATTCTTCTGGATATCGCGCTCCCGTTTTTAATGTTTTTTTTATTCTTTGCCGTAAAAGCAATCGGAGCAGGAGATGTAAAACTGCTGATGGTAACGGGATTGTTTTTGGGAAGCCGCCGGAATTTATGGTGTATTTTCGCGGCATTATCCGTAGCGGCAATTTATGGTTTATGCAGGCTGATTCTGAGCCATAAACTCCTTTTAAGGGTCGGATCCCTGTTTCGGTATTTGCGATATCTGGTAAGTGCCATTCGCAGCCGGAACGGGGAAATCGTACCCTATCTTTCCGGAGAACGAATGGAAAAAACCGGAAAAATCCATTTTTCCTTACCCATTCTGATTGGCGCAGCATTTTCTATATTATTCGTAAAATAAAGTTTTTTTCTGTTCACGATTCTTAATTCAAAGCTTTTTTGTCTTCGATAACACAAATTCCCGAACAAACGAAAGTCGGTTATTCCGATGAAAAAACGGCAGAAAGAAAGGAGACCGGAATGAAAAGATGATGAAAGAAGTTATTGTAATTGCCCATCCGGAAGAGGACTATGCAAGACGATTTGCCGATTACGCAAACGAGCATAACCTGTTTCCGTTAAAGGCAGCGGCTTTTTCCGACAAGGGGAAGCTGAAAAGATTCGAAAAGAGTAATCCGGTATGCGTAAAGATTATTCCGAAGGAATGGAGCAGCGGGGAAAACGAATCGTCCGGGGAAAAGGGAAGGCCTAAATGTCTGTATTTTTCCGAGGAGGAAACGGAGGAGAAAATGTATGTTTATCGTTACCAGGCGGCGGATTTTATGGCGGATAAAATCTGCGAGGCAGCAGGAATTAAGAAGTTTTTGCGAAAAACAATCACCGGCGAGAAAACAAAATTAATCGGTATTTATTCACCGGTCGGGCGCTGTTTAAAGACATCCTTTTCCATGACGCTAGGGCAGATGCTTTCATCCAGGTACAAAGTACTTTATCTGAATTTTGAGAATTATTCCGGACTGGGAAATGTCATGGGATATTCCAAACCGGTGGACATGGCGGATATTCTGTATTACTTTCTGAACTTAAACGAGGAGTTCGGAGAGAAAATGGAGGAGGTCATGGTAAAGGTCGGAGGGATGGATATGGTACCGCCGGCGATGTCTTTTCTGGATATAGAGAGCATCTCGGAGGAAGAGTGGGATTCATTCTTTGATGCCATAACGGAAAGAGGAAATTACGATTACATCATTCTTGATTTGTCGGATTATGTGAAAGGGCTTTACCGGATTTTGCAAAAATGCTCCCTGATATACACGTTTGCCCCGTCGGACGGCCTGGCGATGGCGAAGGTGGAACAGTATGAAAAACTACTGGATACACTGCATTATAACGATATTCTGGAACGAACGAGAAAAGTCACACCGCCGGTTTTCAAAAAACTTCCGATACGGCCGGAAGAGCTGGTTCACTCGGATTTGGCGGAATATACAAAGCAGATAACGGAGGATGAATTCCATTGGTCGAAGAGAGTTTAGAAAGAACGGAAGAGAACGCAAAAAACGCTCGAACGAAGTTTCATGAAATAAAAGAATCGGTTTTGTCGCAAATTGATTTGTCAAAGGATACTTCCGACGAAGAAATAAAGGAAATTATTCACCGGACAATTTTAAGCCATGCCAGGACGGAATATATCTCGTTAGAAGAGCGAAACCGGCTCGGAAAAGAAGTGTTCAATGCACTCCGGAAACTCGACTTTGTGCAGGAACTTTTAGAAGACGATGAGATTACGGAGATTATGATTAACGGACCGGACCGAATCTTTATCGAAAAAGCGGGAAAAATTCTTTTGCTTGACAGACAGTTTGAATCCGTGGAAAAACTCGAAGATATGATTCAGCAGATTGTTGCGTCCTGCAACCGTACCGTGAATGAAAGATCGCCGATTGCGGATGCAAGACTTGCGGACGGATGTCGCGTAAACATTGTTTTATCACCGCCGTCTGTGGACGGCGCCATCGTTACCATTCGCCGGTTTCCCAAAAACAACATTACAATGGATGACTTAATCCGGAATAAAACGATTACGAAAGAGGCTGCGGATTTCTTAAAGGATGCGGTGGAGAGAGGCTTTAATATTTTTGTAAGCGGCGGTACCAGTTCGGGAAAGACAACCCTGTTAAACGTGTTATCCGGTTTTGTTCCCGAAACCCTTCGTGTTGTATGTATCGAAGATTCCGCCGAGTTAAAAATAACTCATATTCCGAATCTGGTGCGTTTAGAGACCAGAAACGCTACGGCGGAAGGAGGCGGGGAGATCACCATTCGTGATTTGATCAGGTGTGCACTTAGAATGCGGCCGGACCGGATTATTGTCGGTGAGGTTCGCGGAGGAGAGGCAATGGATATGCTCCAGGCGATGAACACGGGTCATGACGGAAGTCTTTCCACGGGTCATGCCAATTCGGCGGAAGATATGTTACTCCGGCTCGAAGCCATGGTTTTAATGGGAAGTGCACTTCCTGTTTCGGCGATAAGAAGACAGATTGCAACGGGGATTGATTTAATTGTTCATTTGGACCGGGACCGGAACGGAAACCGGAAAGTGGTGGAAATAATAGAACTTCTCGGTATGGAAGGGGAGGAAATCAAAACACATCCGATTTTTGTATACGGAGAGAATGGGGAAACGGATTCCTTAATCCGGATAGGAGAGACGAAAACGGTAAAGGGGTACAAAGGGAAAAATGAGATATGACAAATATGTTTTTACGATAAAAGAATGGGTTTTCTATGTGGGAATCTGGGCAGCTGTGTCCGCATTATTTGCCTATTTTTTCTATCGTTCCAAAGTCGCTTTTGTTCTTCTGTTTCTGCTTCTTCCCATGTTTTTAAAGGCAGTCAGGAAGTCCCTTATAAAGAAAAGAAAATGGAAACTTACCATGCAGTTTGCGGATGCGCTTTTGGGGATCTCCACGGCACTTCAGGCAGGCAATTCCGTTGAGAATGCGTTTCGGAAGGTATATGAGGAAATGGCTGCCCTTCACGGAGCGGATGCGGATATTACAAAAGAATTTTACGTCATTGTAAAAGGAATCGAGAACAATATGACCGTTGAAATGCTTCTGGAAGATTTTGCAAAGAGGTGTGAGGTAGAAGAAATCGAGGATTTTTCCGATATATTCACGGTTGGAAAAAGAACCGGCGGAAATTTAAGGGAAATGATGACCACCTGCTGCAATACCATTACGGAAAAACTGGAACTGAGGCGTGAATTCAGGGTTTTAATTGCATCTAAGAAATTCGAAATGAATATTATGAGTGCCGTACCGTTCGGAATCCTGATTTACATCGGGAGCACTTCAAGGGGATTCTTTGACTGTCTTTATCAGACGCTTCCGGGAAGAGGCATTATGACCGGCTGTTTTATCGTCTATGTACTTGCATATTTTTGGGGGATGAAAATCATTGAAAAAAACGAAAATCGGTAAATATCGATGCATTGCCATAATCCTGGCTGTTCTTCCGGCTGCGTTTTTACTTAAAAATACCGCGGGGCATTCCGTATCCGATTTTATCCGGGGCGGAGTGAAAAACTATGTCATGATCGCATTTCTGCCGGCCGCTTTCTGGCTTTTTCTTAAGGGAAATGATCTTGAGGAAAAAGAAAAACAAAAAAATCGGACGGAACAGATAAAAAAAGCCTATCCCGAATTTGCACTAAAGGTAGCGATGTTAATACGGGCAGGATTCACTCCGCGGGGAGCTTTTGAAAAAATCGGACGGAATTATCTGAAAAAGCAGAAAAAGAATAAAGAAAAAAAGGATGTTTTGTATGAGGAAGTCGTTTATTCCATCCGTGAAATGCAAAGCGGAATACCCGAAAAGAACGCGTATGAAAATTTTGAAAAAAGATGCGGTGTTTTTGAAATCAGCCGTTTTTCCGGACTGTTAATCCGGGCAGTAAAAAGAGGAGGGAGTTCATTATCCGAAGAACTGAAGGAAGAGAGTAACCGTGCGGTAGGAGCGATGAAGGAATCCGTGAAAAAGAAATCCGAAACGGCGGGAACCAGACTATTGTTTCCCATGATGTTATATCTGCTTATTGTCATGGTTATGATTCTCTATCCTGCGTTTGAAACATTTGCATCCTTTTAATGGGACGATTACAGGCGTTAAAACCTGACATCCGCAGTGAACACCGATTTTGCGCAGTTTCGGGGTTTTATGTGGTGGAAATAATCGAAAAAGAGGGAAAGGAGGTTAATTGCATGAATCTGATGAAAAGATTCTTGATCGAAGAAGATGGTCTTTCTACGGTAGAAATAATTTTGATTTTGGTTGTGTTGGTAGGCCTTGTATTGATTTTCAAGGAAGAAATGATTCAGATTGTGGAAAGCATTTTTAAGACCATTACAAAACAAATAAACAAGGTGTGAAAACCGGTTTATTTAAAACAAATTGTAAAAAGCTGAAAAGATAATAATTAAAAATTCGGAAACAATGAAAACAAAAAAGTGAAATCGGTATCCGGCCGGCGATGTCCGGCCGGAAAACCGGGAAATGAGGACTTATGAAAAAAGGCGTAATTACCGTATATCTGGCATTGACTTTTTCCGTTTTGCTGTCGATCTTTATCTCGGCGCTGGAGGCCGCAAAAATCAGTGCTTACCGGCTGATTGCCGAATGCGCGGTACAAAACGGGATTATTTCCGCATTCGGAGAATATAACAGGGAACTGTTAAAACAGTATGATCTGTTATTTGTGGATTTATCATATCAGACGGATAAGGCGAGCGTAAATGCCCTGTCCGATCATGTCGGGGATTATATCGGACAGAATCTGTCCGAACCCGAATCCAGATATCTTTATGCCCGTGATTTTTGGGGAAGCGGAACTGCCGAGACGAATGTTTGTGCCGTTCGGATGGCATCGGATGAATTCGGGGGAGTACTCAAAAACCAGGCGGTCGAATACGTTAAAGATGAAGTTCCCGTTTTTTTCATAGAGGATTTAATGTCACTGGTCCGAATAAAAGAAGAGTATTCACTGGATAAGGAGTCTTTTGATAAATACAAAAGTGAACTGAAAGAGCAGGCCGAAGAGGCACTTAATGAAGATAAAAACGGGAAAGAGACCGAAGACGGGGAAGAAACGGATTCTTCCGGAAAGAAGAAATATTCCGAGGCAGATGAACTGCTGATAAAAGAAATGACGGACTGGGATATTGAAATTAAGTATTTAAAACCGATTGATTTACTGATTCTAAAAAAGAATGCAAAAGATGTTTCCGCAAAAATTTTCAATCCGCTCGATATGCCATCCATGCGGGTTGCGAATTTTCAAAAGGTGGATAAAGAACTGAAGGAAAACTCGTTTGATCCGTTTGAGAATGTTTATTTTACGGAATACATTATGAGGAAAAGCGGAAACTATGTCCGGCCGAAGGAGAACAGTTATCTGAAATATGAAGCGGAATATATTTTTGCCGGACAGAATAATGAATCCGCCAACTTAAGTTATACAATTCATGCCATCTTTTATATCCGGACCGTGGCAAATATCATATCCCTGAAAAATGACAAGGAAAAATCGGAGATTGTTCAGTCAATCGGGGACGGACTGGCGAGTTTCACGCCGGTTCCCTCCGCCGTTTATCAGGGACTGATTTATTGTATCTGGGCCGCGGGTGAATCGACGTTTGATGTGGAAGATTTACTTAAGGGAGAGAAGGTTTCGCTTATCAAAAAGGGTTCGGATTTTAATCTTTCCGTAAGCGGCGGTATCCGGAATCTTTTAGCGGACAGTAAAAGAGAAATCAAGAGCCTGCCGGACCATTCCGGCGGAAAGAATCTTCCGGCCGAAAGCAGTCTCGGAGAATACTCCGAAAATTCCAAAGAGTTATCGGTTGATATTAAACTGTCCTATGAGGATTACCTAAGAATTCTGATTCTGACAACGGCCTCGGATTTCACAACACTCCGTCTGATGGATGTTATCGAGACGGATTTGCGGCAAAGTGAAGGCAATTCTCATTTTCGAATTGATATGTGTACGGACGCTGTGGTTTTTGAATGCACGGTTGTGGATTCAAACGGCATACTCTATGAACTGAAGAGGAAATACTGTTATTAAGAAGCGTATTTTTGCTGGGGTGACGGGGAACTTCCTCTTTGGGAAAAGTTATCCTTCTTCTGGGATAACCTTTTACTGCTAATCATAAAACATCGACTGGGGTTTCCGCTCAATCAGTTTTCTATATAAATACCGAAGAGGAAGATCTCCGGGGTCTCAGCAGAAGACAGAAATTAACGTTAAAATCCGGAGTATTTGCAGGAGAAAAAAGAATGCAGAAAGTTATGCAAAAAAAAGATAGGCGTTTCCGCTCCCGAAAGAATGGGCATTTTACGGTTGCAGGTTCCGTTACGGTTGAAGCTGCGCTCGTTTTGCCGTTATTTATCTTTTTTTCGTT
>OMRN01000231.1 GCA_900313265.1 uncultured Lachnospiraceae bacterium
CCATTTGATGCCGATGGCCGGATCGTTATAAATCAGGCCGCCTTCATCGTTCGGATGATAGAAGTCCGTGCATTTGTAGCAAAATTCCGCATAGTCGGAAAGAACCAGGAATCCGTGTGCAAAATTTTTCGGAATAAAGAACTGTTTCTTGTTCTCTTCGGAAAGAAGAACACCGAACCACTTTCCGTAGGTTGCACTGCCTTTCCGTAAATCCACGGCTACGTCAAAAACCTCACCCTTAATGACGCGCACCAGTTTATCCTGCGGATACTGAATCTGGAAATGCAGACCTCTTAGCACGCCCTTTACGGAAGCGGACTGGTTGTCCTGTACAAACGGAAGGTCAATTCCGATTTCCGCAAAATCCTTCTGCTGATAGGTCTCCATAAAATACCCGCGCTTGTCTCCGAACACCTGCGGGGTAATGATTTTTAATCCCTCAATTTCACAAGTTTCAACTGTTAATTTACCCATGTTTTCTTTTCCCTGTCTTTTTTCTTTTTATTTCTGTTCTTACGTTTTTGTTATTCCCGCGTTTCTTTTCTGCCTTAAAAATCACAGCCCTTCGGCTATATCTTTCAGATACTGTCCGTACGCCGTCTTCATCAGCGGCTCGGCCAGTTTTAAAAGCTGCTCTTTGGAAATAAACCCACGCTTGTAGGCGATTTCCTCGATGCAGGAAATGTACAGTCCCTGTCGTTTCTGGAATGCGCAAACGAAATCGGACGCATCTAAAAGTGCATCATGATTTCCGGTATCAAGCCATGCAAAGCCACGTCCGAGCGGTTCCACATGAAGGGTTCCCCTTCTTAAGTACTCGTTATTGATGCTCGTAATTTCGATTTCACCTCTGGCCGAAGGCTTGACATTTTTGGCGATTTCAACGACATCGTTATCGTAGAAGTAAAGTCCCGGAACCGCATAATTGCTCTTCGGATTCTCCGGTTTTTCCTCGATGGAAATGGCGCGGCCGTTTTCGTCAAATTCCACCACGCCGTATTCCCTGGGGTCACGCACATAATATCCGAAAATCGTTGCACCCTTTTCCCTGGCCACCACGCGGTGAAGGACTTTGGAAAAGCTCTGTCCGTAGAAAATATTGTCGCCGAGAATCAAAGATACACTGTCGTCGCCAATGAATTTTTCTCCGATGATAAACGCATCCGCCAGTCCTCTGGGATATTCCTGTACGGCATATTCCATATTCAGTCCGAGCTGAGAACCGTCTCCGAACAGTTCTTTAAATACCGGCAGATCGCGCGGCGTGGAAATAATCAGAATGTCCCTGATTCCCGCCAGCATTAAGATGGACAGCGGATAATAAATCATCGGCTTATCATAAACCGGCATAATCTGTTTGGATATGGCTTTGGTCAGCGGATATAATCTGGTTCCGCTTCCGCCTGCTAAGATAATTCCCTTCATCTTTCTTCCTTTCAACGTCCTTTATACATATCGTCATAGTACTTCTGATAATCGCCGCTGGTTACATTCTTCATCCAGTCTTCATGCTCGAAATACCACTGAATGGTAAGGCGGATGCCGTCTTTGAACATGGTTTCCGGCTCCCAGCCGAGGTCACTCTTAATCTTGTCCGGAGCAATGGCATAACGACGGTCGTGGCCTTTGCGGTCCGTAACGTAGGTGATTAAGTCACGGTTAATGTATTCTTTTCTCGGATCTCCTTCGGGAAGCATTTCCTGCAGGGTATCCAGAATAATTTCGATAATCTCGATGTTCTGTTTTTCATTGTGTCCGCCGATATTGTAACGTTCAAAGAGTTTTCCCTGCTCCTGAACCATATCGATGGCCTTCGCGTGATCCATAACATAGAGCCAGTCACGTACGTTCTTTCCGTCGCCGTATACCGGAAGTTTCTTTCCCTGAAGCGCATTGTTGATGATTAGCGGAATCAGTTTCTCCGGGAACTGGTAAGGTCCGTAGTTATTCGAGCAGTTCGTGATATTGGCCGGGAACTTGTAGGTGTCCATGTAAGCCTTTACCAAAAGGTCCGAACTTGCCTTGCTGGAAGAATACGGAGAATGCGGGTCAATCGGGGATGTCTCATGGAAGTATGCATCGGGATCATCCGGAAGGGATCCGTATACTTCATCCGTCGATACATGAAGGAATTTCTTTCCCTCTTTAAACGTTCCGTCCGGCAGTTCCCATGCGGCTTTCGCACAGTTTAACATAACCGCCGTTCCGAGCACGTTGGTTTTTACGAATACTTCGGGATTCTTAATGGAACGGTCCACATGGCTTTCCGCCGCAAAATGTACCACGCGGTCAATATCATTTTCTTCAAAAATCTTTGCAATCGCATCTTTGTCCGTAATATCGGCACGGATAAAGGTGTAATTCGGCAGATTCTCCACATCCTTTAAATTCTCCAGATTTCCGGCATAGGTTAATACATCCACGTTAATGATACGGATTTCATCGCCGTATTTTTTAAACATGTAATGAATGTAGTTTGAGCCGATGAATCCGGCTCCTCCGGTTACAAGGTATGTTCTCATTTTTCTGTCCTCCCTAATCTTTATTCATTCGCCGGTTTTAAGCGATTATTCTCATTCAGGCACTCTGCCGTGCTCCGGGCGTCTTTTTCCTTCACAATTTCTCCGCCGGTTAAACAACACATCAACCTACAACTGTAATCTGACTACAATTGTAGGTTGAACTATTCTTTTTGTATTACCGGATATATCCGATTTCCCGTGCCAGCGCTTCTTCAATTACAACCGTCGCTTTTCTGTGCAGTCTCATAAATGTCGCCGGACAGTGAGGGTCAATCTTATCCTCCACAAGAAGCTTCGTTGCGGCTTCTTTCTTGTTTCCGCCGATAATCATTAAAAGTTCCTTTGCTCTCATGATATTGCCCATGCCCATGGTAACGGCCTTTGTGGGAACATCTTCTTTGGACGCAAAGAATCTCTTGTTCGCTTCGATGGTGCTGTCTTCCAAAGTCTCTTCGTGGGCCCGGTCATAAAGGGTATCGCCCGGCTCGTTAAAGCCCAGATGTCCGTCCGGTCCTACACCGAGAACCTGGATTTCGATTTCGGTATTGTCCAAAACATCATTGAACTCTTTTAAATTCTCTTCCACATCCCCGATTCCCTTTGCCACATAGGTATTGGTCTTGTCGATGTTGATGTGGTTAAACAGGTTATTGTTCATAAAATAACGATAACTCTGGTCATGGGTGGGTTCGAGTCCCACGTATTCATCTAAATTCACGGTATGAATTCTGGAAAAATCCAAACCGTTTTCACTGCATCTTCTGATTAACTCTTTGTACATGCCTACCGGTGAAGATCCGGTTGCAAGGCCAAGCGTACAGGTAGGGTTTTCACGGACAACCGTTTCAACAATATCGGCCGCCTTTCTTGCAGCATCGTCATAATCTTTCGCTACAATTACTTTCATTTTTTCGCCATCCTTTTTTCGTCCACATAATCAATCTATTTTAGCACAAAATCCGCTATTTAGCAAGGATTCGGGATATTATGGGCGTCCTGATAGACAATATAGTTATCCGTTTCGTAATACGGCATATAATCATAGTTTTCAAGCGGTTCATCGATAAAATGGGCTTTATTTAAGACAATGTAATGACAGCCCTTCTCGCGGGCGATTTTTGTCAGATTCTTCGTCACGGACGTGTCTTTAATCATTTCCTCCGCCAGTTCATCCGTAAAATTCCACCTTGTCACCATGGTTTCATAGCCGTAGGGCATCATGACAAGCGGCGTATACTGCCTTACATAGGGCACGAGTTCGTGCGGAAAAACAGCCTCAACCTCCCGTCCCGGAAGCACGATGGCATCACAGATATCCACCACGTCCTGTGGAAGCTGATAGGCATTTTCGGCTTTGACGAAAACCGGACTTTTATAGCACGGATTTCCGCCGATGGCGATGCAGGCTGCCGCAACGGCACCGAGTACAAAACCAAGCCATTTATACCTGACTGCTCCGAGGAATTTTACCGTGGCGTACGAAGAAACCGCCGTCATCGGAATCAGCCATAAGAAACGGTAAAATGTCTCTTCCTCTCCGGCCACCACGCAGACTAACCAGGGCGTAATCGGAATAAAGAAAATGCATAAAACAAGCAGCGGATATTCCGCCATGATCCGGCGGATTCCCTTCTCTTTCTCCGTAAGCAGAATGTAGATTAATGCCGCAAGGAAATAAAGCGTCAGAAGTCCGTTTCCGCCGTACTCGAGAATGATATTCAATGATTTTTCCATCATGTGCAACATCCGGTTTACTCCCTGTACCGAAATAAAACACCCCCGGCTATTACAGAACCAGGAACAGAATACTCATAAGCCCCACGGGAACACAGGCAATAATCGCCGAAAGAACGACCGAAATCCGCTTCCGGTAAATGCCTGCAATTGCAGCACC
>OMRN01000045.1 GCA_900313265.1 uncultured Lachnospiraceae bacterium
CCGGCGCCGCCGGAATCCACAACACCGGCTTCCGCAAGGCACGGAAGGATGTTCGGCGTATTTAATAAGGATTTCTTCATGCCGTTTATAATATCTTCAAAAAGCGGTGTAAAATCGGTATATTCCGAATCCTGCACACCGGAGTTTTCGATGCATTCACGCATCACGGTTAACATCGTTCCTTCGGTCGGAACGACAACGGCCGAATACGCTTTTTTCGAAGCTTTCTCCATGGCAAGAATAAAATCGGGAGGTGTTACCACGTCGAGTTCTTTGATTCCCTGGGAAAAACCCCTTACAAACTGGGAAAGAATGACGCCGGAATTTCCTCTGGCGGAAAGAAGAGTTCCTTTGGAGAACGCTTTTGCCATTTTTCCCGCACTTTTTTCCTCTTTATCCACGTTTTCGATTCCGCCGAGCCATGTCATGGACATGTTTTTGCCGGTGTCTCCGTCCGGAATCGGAAATACGTTTAATGCATCCACGATGGAAGCATTCTGCTTTAAATTGCGATAGCCGTTGGTGAAAAGGGAATATAAATCCTCACCGTTTAAGACGGTTCCGTCCATTATGATGCTCCTCCCTGTACGGTTACTTCTTTTCCGACCACATAAATCGAAAGCGTTCCGGGTCCTACGGATGCACCGACGATGGGTCCGATATATCCGATATGGGAATCATTAAACGGAACTTCCGCAAGAATGGCATCGCGAAGCGCATTCGCCTGAGTTTCGTTATCCGCATGGGAAATATAGAGGGTCTGCATCTCGGGTTCAATTACCGCAGCCTTTACTTCGGCGGTAAGCTCGGGGATGACATTTTTGGCACCCTTGATTTTGCGGATGGCGTAGTTCTGGCCGATTTTATCGGAGATAATCACCGGATGAATGCCGAAGAAATTTCCGAAAAATGCACTGGTCGCGCTGACTCTTCCGCAGCGTCTTAAGTATTCTAAGTTTTCAACGGTCGCAAACTGGTTTCTGGTAAGCCGGATCGATTCGAGATAATCGGCAACCTCGTCTAAGGATTTCCCGTTTTCGCGCTCCACGCTTGCAACCATGACCAGATTCGCCTGACCGAAGGAACTGATTAAGGAATCCACGCAGCGGATTTTACGGCCCGGATATTTCTCCATCATGTTCTTTGCAATGGTTAAGGCGGTTGCATAGGAACCGCTTAATGCGGAAGAGCAGGAGATATACAGCACGTCCTGTCCGTTTTCCAGGTATTTGGTGAATTTTTCCTCAAAAACCGGCACGGGGACCTGTGTGGTTTTAATGATAATTCCCTGTCTCATAAAGTCGTAAAATTCCTTTGCGGAATGAATGGACCAGTCGAGAAGCGCAGGGTACTCCGCCTCACCCATGGTGTAATTCATGGGAGCATAGTCGGCGTTGTATTTTTCAAGCATGTCCGGACTCATGTCGGAAGTGGAGTCCGTAAGGATTGCAAATGATGCCATGGCATTTCTCCTATAGTTGGTACTGAACAAATGAACGTTAATTTACCGGTTCGTAAAACCGTTATTATTTGGATTTAATCTGTGCACAGATTTCGTCCATGATTGCTTTTTCTTTCTCAAGACCGGCGGATGCGGGAGCACCTTTATAGAAGACCGCACAGAGTCCCGGTCCGATGGATGCGCCGCAGCTTACGCCGACGTCGCCGACGATTAATTCCTTGGGATTAAAGCGTTCCTTCACCTGCTCGGCAAGAAGCTTTGCGGCTTCCTCACGGTTGGAATGAGCAATGAACATAATCTGTTCGGAAGGATTCTCAATCGTCTTGTCGATGTATTCGATGATTGCCTTGAAGGCATCTTTCTTTCCTTTTAATCTTGCGATGGGCTCGGAAAGACCTTTTTCGTTAAAGTCCGCAAGAACGTTTAAGCCAACCATGCTGCCGAAGAATGCCTTGAAATTGGAAACACGTCCGGTTTTTACAAGGAAGAACAAATCGTCCATCGTACCCATCTGGTGAATGCGGTATTTTTCGGTTTCCAAATACGATACCACTTCGTCAAAACTTGCGCCTTCCTGTCGTTTGATAGCGGCGGAGATGCAAAGCAGGGCTAAAGAAGTGGAATAACGAAGGGAATCGACAACCACGATTCGTCTCTCCGGATATTTCTTCATAAGCTCTTTCGCAACCTGGGTAACATCGTTGTAGGTTGCACTGAGTGCGGTGGAAAGCACGGGAGAGATAATGTCTTTTCCTTCTTTTAAGTGCTTTTCGAATTTCTCGATGATTTCTTCTCCCGGAGGGCAGGCTGTTTTATAAAGTACGTTACGGCCCTTCATGGAGTCATAGTATTCCTTGGCACTCATTTTGGTCCAGTCGATATCGGCAAGTTCCGAATGCCCGTCCGGGAAATACAATACGCCGCGGATATAATCGGGAATATCGAAACGGTCTCTTAAATCTTTGGTTAAATCACAGGAACTGTCCGGAATAATTACATAATCGCTCATTTTTAGATTCTCCTCTTGCACATAAGTCTGTTGAAAAATGGTTTTTTCCGAAGAAAAACACACTATTTCTACTTTAGCATATATGACGGGATTTTTCAACTTTTTCGGGGAGGTGGAGGGGAGAAAGAGGACGGGACAAACGAAAGATTTTGAAAAATTGAAAAAATTTTAAAAAAATTGAAAATGTATGACGTTTCTGTGACAAATGGTTTGGTATAACTGAACTATCGAAACGATCAAATGCATTCGAAATACGGTTTCAGAAATGTTAAACAAAAAAGTGATTACAAAAAAGGTTTTGACCTTCTGCGAAATCACGGAAAACAAAAATAAGCGAAAGTCAAAATAGAGCAGATATGCCGAAGGAGAAACGGATAAATGAAATTTATCCATCCCGGCATAGGAAAGGACAAGGAGAACAATTATGAAGAAGAGAGAACTTATTCTGGGAATGGCAGTTTTAGCATCATTAACGGCAGCAACATTTATGTGTGGATGTAATACAGCAAATCAGGCAATGAACACACCGGAAAGAATTCAGGCAACGGACAGCTTAACGGAAGTACAGCAGACACAGCCGATTCCGATCGCACAGCAGCAGGTAAGCACCTTTACATTAGC
>OMRN01000176.1 GCA_900313265.1 uncultured Lachnospiraceae bacterium
CGGAAATACCGCAAATATCGCGGGAACAAGCGAACAGCCCTCGGCAGTATACGTGCCGGTCGATACGGACGCTACATCGGACAATACCATGAATGTGGTGGAAGGCGCGTATATTAACAGTTTTGCCTCCGGTTATATTTCTCAGAATGAAAAGCCGGAGCCGTATAACATGTACCTAATTACCACGGAAGAAGAGGTGGAATATGCCGAAGACCGTCTGGGAATGAAAGCCCCCGAGGATGAAGACGAACTGTGGGCCTTCTCGGTGAATGTGGCAGATGCTTTCCAGACGATGAAAGAAACCTATCCCATCTCGGATTACAACTATCTGCTTTATTATTCCGAGTACAGTGAGGGTGGACATTATCATCACTCCGATTCGGTCATCTATGACGATGAGCACATCAATTTTCATTTCGATGAAGTGAAGTCTCCGAAAGCGGGTGAACCCACGCCGGATATGATGGACGGAAATTTTGATATGGCGGCGATTCCCAAGTCATTTTTTGACGGGAAAAATTTTACCAATGTGACCCATCCGCTTCAGTACGGTTATTATCCGATCTCGTATGTTTTTGACGAGCCGATTTTTGTGGAAATCATCGACGGAAGCATCGTTCCGGTTGAAGTAAGTCACGGACTCGGCGGAGAAGGCGGCTATTCGCAGTCTTCCTCGACGGACCCGGAAATGATTGCGCGTTATATTGATGCTTTGCGGGATTACAGAATCAAGACGGTAATCGAAAACCGTGATGATATGAATTTTGTTATGGATGGCATCAACGACTACATCTTTACCTTAGAAGACGGAACGGAAGTGCTGATTTCCATCGATGCGAATATGTATGCAAATAAGGAAGACGTACAGTATGTTTTTGAATACAATTCCAAACTTCAGCATTTAAACAATGAACTGGATGAACTGAACAAAGAGCAGGGAGTGAACGGATAGTAATACGGACAGGGGTATTTTATGGGGAATGAATGGAGAAAAGACAGTGACGTGATTTTTGAACGGTTTGCGGCCGGAATCGACGATGCCGTGAGCAAAGGGGAAGAGTTAAAGTGCGCGGACCGGGATTTGCAGTACGGAATCCGTCTTCAGAACGAAAGACTGAAAAAACACGGTCTGTGGCTTCGTTATAATCTGACGCCGAGAGGGTATTTTACCGAAGGATTATCGCTTGGGTCGATGTGGAATGACGGACGTTATGTAAACCGAATGGAATGTAGGAGTTGCCTCAAAGACGAAATGTATTATGAAGGTCAGAGGGCGATTTTTCATAAGAAACAGAATGCGAAGCTCTACCAGACGGTGACGGATACAACGGCTCCGAATGACATTGCGGATGATGAATACATCTGTCCGGACTGCGGGGCACCGACAAAAGTCGGGAATCTGTTAAACGGCTGTCCTTCCTGCGGAAACCGGTTCAAAATGAGCGAACTGTACCCGAAGATTTCCAATTACTATTTTTATCCGGATGTCGGGGGGACCAGAAGTGAGCTTGCCAAGGTTGCGGTGCCGACGATTCTGATTACGACGGCGGCGGTTTATACGCCGATGTTTTTGCTTGGCATCCTCGGTTTAATCGGGAGTGCGATTTTGCCGAATCAGAATACATATCAGGCCATGCAGTCAATGAGCACCAGCGTCGGACTCCTGATCTGGGGACTCTTTCCGGCGCTGTTTATGGGGCCGGTAATCGGCTGGATTATCACATCCGTCATCTATATGACCCGGCTCGGAAAATTCGCGGCACAGCGTATTCCCATGGCAAAATATTTAGGCTGCCAGAAGCAGTTCGAGGATTTTATGAAACAGTTTTCGCCGGAGTTTTCCTATGAATTCTTTGCCGGGAAAACGGTATCCATGATAAAAATGCTTATTTTTGCAGAGAATCCTGCGGAAATGCCTTTCTATAACGGACCGGCACTCGACCCGGCACTGTTAAACATTGTTGATGTAACATCCATGGGTGCGGTCGGTATTGACCGCATGGAATTCGTAAACGGCTATGCAGTAATATATTCGGATGTTTATCTGGAGAACACGTATCATGAAAACGGGCGGATTCGCCGTGTCAACGAGGTCTTTGAGGTTGTCATGAGAAAAAACGTATCAAGACCGGTGAATATGCGATTCATGATTACCGCCATTCACTGTCCGACCTGCGGCGGAAGTTTTGATGCCACGAAGAATAGAACCTGTCCGTACTGCGGAAATGCATACCGCATGGAAGATGTGGACTGGTCGGTTGAAGTGATGAGACGGAAGAGCCGCTGAGAGAGTTTCGAGGAAAAAATGTGTGATAGGAACCGAAACGGAAATATAGAATATTATAACGAAAATGCCGAAGAATTCTATCAGACTTCGGTAGAAGCGGATATGTCCTTATGGCGGGATCAATTCCTGAAATACATTCCGGACGGCGGAAGAATACTGGACGCGGGCTGCGGAAGCGGACGGGACAGCAAAGTATTCCTGATGCGCGGGTACTCGGTTGTGGCAATCGACGCATCACGGGAAATGTGTAAGAAGGCCTCGGAACTTCTCGGACAGGAAGTCTGGCAGATGAAGTTTGAAGAGATGTCTTTTGATGATGAATTTGACGGCGTGTGGGCCTGCGCGTCGCTTTTGCATGTACCGGGGGAAGCCATGGAGGATGTGCTTAGGCGAATCCGCAAAGGCCTTCAGCAGGGCGGATTTTTCTATGCGTCGTTTAAGTACGGCGAGGGCGAGACGAAAAAAGGGGAGAGATTTTTCACGAATTATACGGAAGAATCGGTTGCCGGACTGTTTCGATCAAACGGATTCCGTGTTCTGGAATGTGCCACTTCCATGGATGTGCGTCCCGGAAGAGAAGGGGAGAAGTGGATTAACATTATCGGCGTTAAATGATATAATTTTAAGGCGTAAGAGCTTAAAACGGATTTACTTTAAAAAGGGGTCACAAAATGGAACTGATTAATCGGAAATTTTATGATGCCATCTGTCATTTTGAGGATGACGAAGAATCACAGGAGTACTACTACGAGACACTGTATTCCAAAACAGGAAAGGTTTTGCCGGACGGGAGCGAAGAAATTCTGAGAGATCAGATTCTTCGCGTGTATGCCGCACTTTTCTGCGATGACATGAATCTGCCGATGGGTGCGATTGCCGGATTCGACGAAGTGGATGCGACAGCGGACCGGCTTTATATCGGCTCGGTCGGATTCGATCCGGAACACTGGTACCGGATGCATCATCATTTTGCGGTGATTGATGAGGATAATTATATCCGTTTTGCCGCGCTGGTGATTGCGGATCTGAAGGCGGGAGATTTGCACGAATCTCTTAAGGGCGGTAAGGATATGCTGATTGTCGGGGAATCGGATCCTTTATTAATGAGTGCCGAACAGAGAAAAACGCAGAAGACGTTTTCGGTTTCTCTTCCCGGGGAAGGAGATGCGCTGTGAAAATTCTGGTTGTACAAAACGAAAAAAACCTGCCGGACAAAACCGGTGATCTTCTTCGGGAATTAAAATCGGATGCGGAAATCGTCTGCTTCGACAACAGTCCGAAAGCACTTGCCTATGCCAGAAAAAACAAGGTGGATGTTGCCTTTCTGGATACGAGAATTCCGGAACTGGACGGTCTGATTCTCGGTGGATATCTAAAAGACTTAAATGCCTATGTGAATCTGATTTTCATTACGGATGACCGTGCGGATGCATTTGATGCCATGGGACTTCGGGCAAGCGGCTGTATTCTTTTACCCGCACAGAAAGATGCGATTAAAAAGGAACTTGAGATGCTCAGGAACAAAGGTGCGCAAAAATCGAAAATCCGCGTTTTTGCGCAGACATTCGGAAACTTCGACCTTTTTGTGGACGGACAGCCGGTAGCGTTTAAGTATTCCAAGACGAAGGAAATTCTGGCACTCTTAATCAATAACCGCGGTGCGCAGACGACGAACGGCGAAATCATCGCGACACTCTGGGAGGATGATGAGGAATCGAAGACATCTTACCTTAGCAATCTTCGCCAGGATTTGCAGAATACGCTTACGAGGCTCGGCATCAGTGATATTATTGTCAAACAGCGCGGAAGCATGGGTATCGTCAAGGAACGCATCGAATGCGATTTGTATGACTGGCTGGAGAAAAGAGAAAAATCCCGCTACCGTTATCTCGGCGATTATATGAACCAGTACAGCTGGGCCGAATACGTTCATGCGGAACTGGATAATATCAGTTACGGATTTGATGAGTAGAATGTATCAGGGTGACAAAATCCCATATTTGTAGTAAAATAATAAGCGTGAAATTCTGTTTCACAGGGGGATTATAATGTCAAACTTTAAACATTACATTGATGGTATTAAAAACGGGGAAAGTTTCTTTAACGAAGAATTCAAACTGAACGTAATCCTGAATACGCTGTGCGTGGTTCATGCGGTTTATGCGATTCTGTTTTTCGTGTTCGATATGCGCTATCTGGGCTTTTATGCGGTTGTAACCGCAGGCTTTTACCAGCTTGTGAGACTGCTGATTCCGAAGAAGGCATACCGGACCATAATTCTAAGCTGCATTATCGAGGTCTGGATTTTTGCGGCTTTGCCTGAGATTGAACTGGGCAGGGAATGTAATTTCTCATTCCTGTTAATAGCCACCATCGGAGCGATTTTCTATTTCGCCCTGTCGTGGGGGATTTACGAAAACAAAGAGCTTGTAAGTTTTCTTTTCTCGCTGGCGGCTATGCTGGAATACGGAGCACTGTATGTTTACGACCTGATCCATCCGCTGGGATTATTCGAGAAAAGTGTGAAACCCTATATGCAGATTACGTTTACCGGCTATAATTACGCCGTTGCGTTCATAGCAACTATCGGGTTTTTAATGCTTTTACACTGGGATATGGCGCACAGGGAGAGCAGTCTTTCAAACAAGAATGTGGAACTGAATGCCGAGGCAACCAGAGATCCGCTTACCGGGCTTTACAACCGCCGGTACATGGATCAGCGTATCGAAGAAAAAGCTGCATTAATGGCCGGAGAAGGACGAATTTTCGGCATTATTATCTGCGATATCGATAATTTTAAGAAGGTAAACGATTCCTTCGGACATGAATCCGGAGATGATGTTCTGGTCAACTGCGCAAGAGTGTTAATGAGTTCGCTTCGTGATAACGATGTGGTGTGCCGCTGGGGCGGTGAGGAATTCTTAATTGCCGTTGACGGAAACAAGAAGGTTACGACGGAAGTTGCCGAGCGTATCCGCAATATGATTGAGGATATGGTTGTGGTATCGCACGGCTATACGATAAAAATCACCATGACTTTCGGTGTATGCGAGTCAACGCCCGGTTTTTCCGCGGAAAAACTGATTGAAATCGCGGATGAGCGGCTTTACAAGGGCAAGCAGAACGGAAAGAACCAGGTGGTAACCGAGTAGGCTTAAGCCGGGCGGGCTTAATCGGGATTATTGAGGACGTAAGTACCGGCAGGAGAGAAGAATCTGAAAGTAGTTATTATTTTTGTGCCTTTTTGGCGCATGGGGAATCGAGCTATGGAAAGAAGAGAAAAATCATTTAATCTAAAACGCAGATTCAGGGAAACGCTGGCCATGGCACTCAGTATTCTATTGGCGGCGGGAACGGTTTTGATGCCGGTTTCGCTTATGGCTGCTGAAAATTCCGGAAACAGGGAATTTACGGTTTCGGATTTAGAAGCCTATTCCGGGTTTATTGTTATCGGGGACAGTATTATTCTGCCGGACGGTACATACGGTATGTTCCGTTCCGGTGAAGAAGGATGGTCCGGTGCGGAACCCCTGGAAGGCGATGAAATTGTCAGCGGGGACGGATATTATTCCAATGCCAGATATACTTTTGTCGGAAGTGAACCCGTCGGACATCCGTTCCTTACCAAGAATTCTACTTTCGGAGATGAAGAAGACGGAATTCATTATTCCTGGAATATGGTGGATGCGTTTGAAGGATTCAAAGTCCGCTTTTATAACGGAAGTACGCTTGTCAATGAGTCGGGTACAGCCTGCAGCCCGGGGACGGTTAAGTATCAGGGCGCATGGACCATCGGACAAAACAACCTTCCGCTTTATGACGGTATCAGTGCAGACAGCATAAAAGGCGATGTGATCGGATTTTCGAATGCCTCAAATTTCGATCAGACCTCGGATGCAAAATTTATCCGTTCCGGAAACGGCATTAATTATAATGATTTCTATGCGGAAGCGTATTCGAATTACTGCACCTTAAATCTGTATGCGGTTTATGA
>OMRN01000157.1 GCA_900313265.1 uncultured Lachnospiraceae bacterium
ACTGAATGAGTCAATGAATAATACCATCCGGCTTAAGAAACATGAACTGGCACTTTTGATTGAACGGTTTAAACGGCTTTCGGTTCTTGACCGTCTTCAGGGCGGACTCGGATATGTATCCGATAAAGAGGGAAGACGAAAGGTAAGCGTAAAACAGTTTGCGCCGGAAGAGGAGTTTGTATTAAGACTCAAGGACGGAAGCGTGGATGCGAAAGTGCTCGGCATAAGTGAAGACGAAATGTTATTAAATATCGCGGGAGTTTCCGCGTTGCCGTGAATTCGGGTTTGGGATATAAAAGACCAAAGAGTAATTAACGATTATAAATGTTATGGGGGCGAATTATGGAAGAGACAAACAAGACCACACTGGAAGAGGATTTTAAGAAACTCGAAAGTCTCTTAAAAGAAATGGAGAGGGAAGACATCGGTATCGAAGATGCCTTTGCCAAATATGCGGAAGGCATGCAGCTTATTAAAACCTGCAATGAGAAAATCGACCGCGTGGAGAAAAAGGTAATGCAGCTTTCGGATGATCTGAAAC
Organism: uncultured Lachnospiraceae bacterium; assembly: GCA_900313265.1. Lineage (GTDB taxonomy): Bacteria > Bacillota > Clostridia > Lachnospirales > Lachnospiraceae > UBA3766. The sequence goes on from OMRN01000157.1 coordinate 542, forward strand.
TGACACCGCTTGACGAAAACGGAACTTCCGGGGAGGAATAAGATGACAGAAGCTCAGTTAAATGAATTGACCAAACAGGTCGATGATATGATTTATCCTTATTTTCCGAAGGAAGAAGGTCCTCAGAAGAGGATTTTCGAATCCATGAATTACAGTTTTGAAGCCGGCGGAAAAAGAATCCGGCCGATGCTTATGATGGAAAGTTTTCTCCTGCTCGGCGGCAGTGAGGATGATACGGATATTATTGCACCGTTCATGGCGGCAATGGAAATGGTTCATACCTATTCCCTGATTCATGACGATCTTCCGGCGGTGGATGATGATGATTTTCGCCGGGGAAAACCGACGAATCATAAGAAGTTCGGCGAGACCACGGCTATTTTTGCCGGAGACGCCATGTTAAATTATGCGTTTGAGACGATGCTTGACGATACGATAAAAGAAGCCGATGACGTATGGAAGGCAAAGAAACTTCGTGCCATGCAGGTGCTTGCAAGAAATGCCGGTGCATATGGAATGCTTGCGGGGCAGATGGTGGATTATCTTTGCGAGAATAAAAAAGATGTTACGCTTGAGGACATCATGTTTATCCATGAAAAGAAAACAGCGGCTTTAATTCAGGCACCGCTTGTTATGGGTGCGATTTTTGCGGGCGCACCGGAGGAGAAAATCGCCAGAATGGAGCAGGCGGGATATTTAATCGGTCTGTCTTTCCAGATTCAGGATGATATTTTGGACTGTGTCGGAAATGAGGAAAAACTCGGCAAGAAGACCGGCAGCGATGCCAGAAAAGAAAAATCCACATATGTTACCATCAAGGGGTTAAAGGAAGCAAAGGAAGACCAGGTCCGGATGAGTCATGAAGCGAGAGGACTGATTCTGTCCATGGCGACAGGACCTTCGCTTTTGCCGGAAATCGTGGAGATTTTAATCAGCAGGGAGTCGTAGAAACGAAATGGTTCTTGAAAAAATAAAAAAACCGAATGATATTAAGAAAATCCCGAAGGAAAATCTGGATATTTTGGCACAGGAAATCCGGCAGTTTTTGATTGAGACGATTTCCGAAACCGGAGGGCATCTTGCCGCCAATTTAGGTGCGGTGGAACTGACCATGGCGATTCATCTGGTAATGGATTTTCCGGAGGATAAGCTGATTTTTGATGTCGGACACCAGTCGTATACGCATAAAATCCTGACAGGAAGAAAGAACGAATTTGCGACCCTTCGTAAATTCGGAGGTCTTGCCGGTTTCCCGAAAACAAAGGAAAGCGACTGTGATGCGTTTGATACGGGACACAGTTCCACGTCCATTTCCGCGGGGCTGGGGATGGCATTTGCCAGAACCATGCAGGGGAAAAACAATACGGTGATTTCCGTTATCGGTGACGGATCCTTAACCGGAGGAATGGCTTATGAAGCATTAAACAATGCATCAAAGGCGGAAACACCGTTTATTATCGTTTTAAACGACAACAATATGTCCATTTCCGAAAATGTCGGAGGCGTGTCTTCGTACTTGAACCAGATTCGTACGACGGAAGCCTATCTGGAATTAAAGGAAGATGTAAAGAATAAGCTCAAAACCGTTCCCAAAGGGAAAAACATGATTCATAAAATTCAGAATGTGAAAAGCGGTTTTAAGCAGCTGATGATTCCCGGCATGTATTTTGAGGATATGGGAATTACCTATTTAGGACCGGTGAACGGACATGACATTCCGGCCATGGTGAAGGTATTAAAAGAAGCCAAAAGATGCAAGACACCCGTACTGGTGCATGTGCTGACGCAGAAGGGCAGGGGATATGCCCCGGCAGAACGTCATCCGGCCAGATTCCACGGGGCGGAGCCTTTCGATATCGAAACCGGACTTCCCGCAGTAAAAAGAACCACACCGAATTATACCGATATTTTCTCAACGGTTATGTGCAAACTCGGAGCAAGCAATCCGAAAGTGGTTGCCATTACCGCGGCAATGCCCGACGGTACGGGGCTGAAGCGCTTCAGGAATATGTATCCGGACCGTTTCTTTGATGTGGGAATTGCGGAACAGCATGCGGTTACGTTTGCGGCGGGAATGGCGGCAAGCGGAATGAGACCGGTGGTTGCCGTCTATTCGTCGTTTTTGCAGCGTGCATTTGATCAGATTCTTCATGATGTATGCATCCAGAAACTGCCGGTTGTTTTTGCGATTGACCGTGCCGGAATTGTGGGAAGTGACGGAGAGACCCACCAGGGAATTTTTGATTTGTCATTCCTTTCCGAAATGCCGAATATGACCGTTATGGCGCCGAAGAATAAATGGGAACTGGCCGATATGGTCCGGTATGCCGTAGAATATGACGGTCCGGTTGCGATTCGTTATCCGAGAGGACAGGCATTTGAGGGCCTCGGAGAGTATCGTCCGGCCATTGAATACGGCAAATCGGAATGGATTTACGAGGAAGAAGATATTTGTCTTCTGGCCGTCGGTTCCATGGTAAAAACCGCGCTGGAAGTAAGGGAGAAACTGATTGCCGAAGGGCGAAAGGTCAGCCTCATTAACGCCAGATTTGTAAAGCCCATCGATGAGGAAGCCGTAAAGAAAGCCTGCAAAGGTCATAAACTGATCGTGACCATGGAAGAGAACATTCTAAGCGGTGGTTACGGTGAGGCGGTAAGACAGTATGTCGACAGTATCAAAACCAAGGCGAAATTATTGAATATTGCGATTCCGGATACGTTTGTCGAGCACGGAAAACCGGCGGAACTGATGCAGATGCTTCATATGGATGCGCAGGGAATTACAGAGCAGATTATGAAATTCTGAGTGATTGAAATACAAAAACAGATTCAAAAATTCCGCAAATGAAGACTGCAGATTTAAAGTGCGGGAGATACTTAGGAAAGGCCGGATCCTTGAAAAAGCGACTGGATGTATTATTAACCGAGAAAAAACTTGCGCCTTCCAGAGAGAAGGCAAAAGCATATATTATGTCCGGCATTGTCTATGTGGATGACCAGAAAGAAGACAAAGCCGGAGATTTGTTTGAAGAAACGTCGAAAGTCGAAGTGCGTGGCGAAACGCTTCGCTATGTCAGCCGAGGCGGTCTGAAACTGGAAAAAGCAATCGCGGAATTTTCACTTGATTTAAACGGTTTCATCTGCATGGATATCGGAGCATCAACTGGCGGATTTACGGACTGCATGCTGCAAAACGGCGCGGCAAAAGTCTACAGCGTGGATGTCGGTCACGGGCAGTTAGCGTGGAGTCTTCGAAACGATGAGCGTGTTGTCTGCATGGAGAAAACAAATTTCCGCTACATGGTGCCGGGCGATATCGAGGATATGCTGGATTTCGCTTCGGTGGATGTCTCTTTTATTTCCTTAACCAAAATACTGCCGCCGGCATGGGATTTGCTAAAAGAGGGCGGAGAGATGGTCTGCTTAATCAAACCGCAGTTTGAAACGACGAAAGAAAAGGTCGGCAAAAAAGGCGTTGTGCGGGACATTAAGGTACATGAGGAAGTTGTCGAAAGTACACTCTTATTTGCAGAGAGCATCGGTTTTGAAATTCTTCACCTAACCTATTCGCCGATTAAAGGACCGGAGGGAAATATCGAATATTTAATGCATATCCGTAAGGTTCAGAAAAAGGACGAAGTGCAGGAAGATAAAGAACGGGGAAGCGTTGACGAAACGGAGGAATCAAAGAACGATTCCGGAAAGAATTGTTCCGAAGAAGAAATAAAAAGAATGAAAAACTGGGCGGGGAAAGTCGTGGAAGAATCCCACGCGGCACTTGCGTAAAGGGGAAAACGAATGAGGAAATTTTTAATCATTACAAACCGGTTTAAGGATGTGGAACAGCGTCATACCGAAAAGGTATGTGCGTTTCTTCATGCAAAGGGTGCGAAAATCAACCGCGTGCTGATTGACCGGAAAGTAAAAAACATCGATAAAGGACTGCTTGAGGAAGTGGACTGCGCCATCCTTTTAGGCGGGGACGGAACCATGATGCAGTTTGCCAACCAGCTTTCGGCGGCCGGTATTCCGATGCTCGGAATCAACTTAGGCCATATGGGTTATCTGGCGGAAGTAGACTGCAACAATGTGGAAGCTGCCCTAAACCGCGTTTTTGCCGGGGATTATTCCATTCAGGAGAGAATGATGATTACCGGTCATGTTCAGAAAAAAGGAAAAACGGTAATCTCGCAAAACGCACTGAATGATATTGTCATTACCAGGGGCGGAATTCTTCAGGTCCTTAATTTCAATCTTTATATCAACGGAAAATTTCTGAAAAATTACAATGCGGACGGTGTGATTTTAGCCACGCCTACCGGCTCCACAGCTTATAATCTGTCGGCCGGCGGTCCGATTGCCGATCCCGGTTCGGAACTATTAATCGTCACGCCGGTTTCGCCTCATACGCTGATGAACCGCAGCCTCGTCTTAAAGGCAACCGACAATGTGGAAATCGAAGTTTTAATGACACATGAGGAAGAGACGGAAGATATCATGGAGGCCCATTTTGACGGCAAGTCCGCCATCAAGCTTTCGGTCGGTGACCGAATTTCGGTTTCGAAATCCGAACAGAAAGTGAAGATGATCCGGTTAAACGAAATCAGCTTTCTGGAGACGTTGCATAACAAGATGAAAGAGATATGAAACAGAAAAGACAAAGGCGAATCATCGAAATCATTAATCACAATATCGTGGAAACGCAGGAAGAACTGGCGGATCTTTTAAGAGCGGAAGGCTTTGCCGTAACCCAGGCGACCGTGTCCCGTGACATCAAGGAACTCGGGCTTACCAAGGTAAGTGCGCAGGGCGGCGGGCAGCGTTACGCCGTTTTAAAAGAAGACCACGGAAAAATGACCGACAAGTACGTGCGCATTTTAAGCGATGGTTTAATCAGCGCCGAAACGGCCGGAAATCTGCTTGTTCTAAAGACGGTTTCCGGAATGGCCATGGCGGTTGCCGCAGCAATTGACGCCATGAATTTTTCTGAAGTGGTCGGAAGCATCGCCGGAGATGATACGATTATGGCAGCCACCCGTTCGCCGATGGATGCCGGTACGTTAAAAGGAAAAATCAACGATTTAATTCATTCTTCTTAAACTTGATAGATGCTGGTGAGCGGAAACCCCGGGATCTGCAAGGAGGAACTATGTTACTTTATTTACATGTCAAAAACTATGCATTAATTGATGATGCGGAGGTGGAATTTTCAGACGGTCTGAATATTTTAACCGGAGAAACCGGAGCCGGTAAAAGCGTGCTTCTCGGCTCGATTTCTTTAGCGCTCGGGGCAAAGGCCAAGTCCGATGCCATTCGTCAGGGCGCGGAGTTCGCATTCGTGGAACTTCATTTTTCCGTCGACAACGACAATCAGAAATCCATACTAAAAGAGATGGATATCGCGGCCGAAGACGATGTAATCGTGATTCAGAAACGGATTACAAAGCAGCGTTCGGTCGGAAAAATCTGCGGCGTTACCGTAAATTTATCCGAATTGAAAACGGTTGCCGATGCGTTTATGGATGTCTACGGACAGCATGATTATCAGAATCTTTTAAAGCCTTCCATGCACATCGAAATCCTCGATGATTTTGCGAAAGAGAAAATAAAAGACGTAAAAGAAGAGGTGGCTGAGCGGTATCGCGATTATCTTGCCGTAAAAAAAGAGTGGGATTCGCTGGAAGAGGATTCCGATAAAAGAAGCCGTGATATCGATTTCTTACAGTTTCAGATTGCCGAGATTGAAGATGCGGCACTGATTCCGGGAGAAGAAGAGGAATTAAAAGAATATTTAAAGGTTGCCGAAAGCGGCGAAAAAATAGCGGAGTCTTTAAGCCGTGCGATTTATGCACTCGGAGATGACGGAGGAGCATTGGAAAAATTCTCGGCCGGATTTCGTGACCTTTCCGCAGTTTCTTCCCTTACGAAGGAACTCGGCGGGTTCGAGGAAAGTCTGATTCAGTCGCAGGATATCTTACAGTCCGTACTTCGGGAGATGGAAGACTATCTTTCCGGCATGGAATTTGATGAAGCGACGTTAAATGAAAAAAGGGCCCGCTATGACGAGATTACGTCGGTTTTGATGAAGTACGGCAAAACCTATGAAAATGTGATGGCTTTTCTCGAAGAGAAGAAAGAGGAACTAAACAAGCTTTCTTCCTACGAGGAATACAAAGAAAACTTAAGACAGAAACTCGATGACGCATACGGACTTTTATCGGAAAAATGTCTGGAACTGACCAAAATCCGTAAGAAGGAAAGTGCGAATTTCGAAAAGAAAATCCGCGAGGCTTTAACGGATTTAAACTTCAGCAACGCCGGATTTGAAGTACGGATTGAAGAAAGCGAGAAATATTCCGCAAAGGGCGGAGATGACGTTCTTTTCTATATTTCCACAAACAAAGGCGAGGCATTAATGCCGCTTTGCGATGTGGCAAGCGGCGGCGAACTGTCGAGAATCATGCTGGCCGTAAAGACCGTTTCGGCCGGAAGAGAATCGGTGAATACTTTGATTTTTGATGAGATTGATGCCGGAATCAGCGGAAATACCGCATGGAAAGTTGCGGAGAAACTGGGGATTTTAGCAAAAGGAATGCAGATTATCTGTATTACCCATCTGCCGCAGATTGCTGCCATGGCGGATACGCATTTTGAAATCGTAAAGGCCGAGTCGGAAGGACATATGGTCACGGAAGTGAATAAACTTTCCGAAGAAGCATCCTTAGCCGAACTGACGAGGTTACTCGGCGGCGGTACGGATAATGCGGCGGCAAGGGAAAATGCGAAGGAATTAAAGAAACAGGCGCAGGAGATTAAAAATAAGCCGGTGAAACGGAAATGATACATCTGCCGGGGTGGTTTTTCGCATGAGAAAATCAAACGATTTATCCCTGATTGCCTTTAAAGTAGGCGGTTTACTTCTTTCGATTTATGAAGTATAATAATTCTTATATTGAGGGTATACAAAATACAATTTTGTCGGAGGTTATGTTATGAAGAATATCTTGTTTGTTGCATCGGAGAGTGTTCCTTTTATCAAGACCGGCGGACTTGCCGACGTTGTCGGATCGTTGCCGAAATGTGTGGATAAAAGATACTTTGATGTCCGTGTCATGATTCCGAAATATACCTGTATATCACAGGACTGGCGGGACAAAATGGTATTTAAGACCTCGTTTTACATGGATTTCCACTGGAGAAGCGAGTATGTGGGAATTTTAGAGGCCGTTGTTGACGGTGTAACCTATTATTTCATTGACAATGAGTCTATGTTCGGCGGGTTCCGTCCGTATTCCGGAAATGTTCTCGATGATATGGAGAAATTCATTTTCTTCTCCAAAGCAGCATTATCCGCAATGCCGCTTCTTGATTTCCGCCCGGACATCATCCACTGCCATGACTGGCAGACCGGACTTCTGCCCGTATATTTGAAAGAGCGTTTCCAGGGCAATGAATTTTTCCACGGAATCAAATCGATTATGACCATCCACAACCTGAAATTCCAGGGCAAGTGGGATGTTAAGACCGTAAAGGATATCTCGGGACTTCCGGATTATTACTTTACACCGGATAAACTGGAGCATTACAAGAATGCCAATATGTTAAAGGGCGGTCTTGTTTTTGCGGATGCAATCACGACGGTTTCCGAGACCTATGCGCAGGAGATTATGACTCCGTTCTACGGCGAAAGCCTCGACGGTCTGCTTCGTGCCCGTCAGAATGATTTGCGAGGTATCGTAAACGGTATCGATTATGCGGATTACGATCCTTCGAAGGATCCCCATATTGAGTATCCTTACACACCGCAGAATTTCCGTAAGGAGAAAGTAAAGAATAAACGTGCTCTTCAGAAAGAACTCGGTCTGGAAGAAAACGATAAGTTGATGATGATCGGTATCGTATCGAGACTTACCGACCAGAAGGGCTTTGACTTAATTGCCTATATGATGGATGAGCTTTGTCAGGATGCCGTTCAGATTGTGGTTCTGGGAACCGGAGACGAGCAGTATGAGAATATGTTCCGTCATTTCGACTGGAAATACAACAACAAGGTTTCCGCAAATATCTATTATTCCGAGGGACTTTCCCACAAGATTTACGCGGCCTGTGATGCATTCTTAATGCCGTCGCTTTTTGAGCCCTGCGGACTTTCCCAGCTGATGGCACTTCGTTACGGAACTCTTCCGATTGTTCGTGAAACCGGCGGACTGAAGGATACCGTAGAACCGTACAATGAGTATGAAGGAACCGGTACCGGTTTCAGTTTCGTAAATTACAATGCGCATGAGATGCTGGCCAGCATCCGTTATGCGGAGAAGATTTATTATGACCGCAAGCGCGAATGGAACAAGATGGTGGACAGAGCCATGGCAGC
>OMRN01000030.1 GCA_900313265.1 uncultured Lachnospiraceae bacterium
AGCAACTGGCAGACCGAAATATACAGGGGAAAATCGGAAATGAAGAAAAAGACGGGTTTAATCATAGGAGGCGTTGCCGGAGGACTGTTTGTTATAGCAGGACTTATTGCCGGTCTGTTTTTCTTAAAAGGGCATAAGAACGAAAGCTACCGCGTCATCAAGGTTATGAAGGCGGAAGGGCACAGTTATGTATCCAGAGGGGATATCACGGATCTGGAAGCCTATGAAGGCATGGCACTCCAAAGCGGAGATTCCGTTCATGTGGACGGAAACAGTTCGCTGGTTTTGATGATGGATGAAGACAAGCTTGCCTATGTGGAGCCGAATACCGATTTTTCCATTATTGCGGAAGGAACCGCCAAGGATTCCAGAAGCCGTATCGAACTGACCAAAGGAGCGCTGACCTGCGAGGTTCAGAATGCTCTCGGAAACGGTTCGACATATGAAGTGAATACACCGAACTCCACCATGGCGGTCCGCTCGACTTCGTTCCGCGTGGAAGTTACCGATGTGGATACCATAAAGAAAGTATTGGAGAGTAATGCAATTCAGCCTTCCATGCTGTTTATGGCAAAAACACTGGAATCTTCCGGACGCTCCGGCCTCAACACAATTACGCGTCTTACCGTTACGGACGGAAGAGTGAAGGTAACACTGCATGATGAAAACGGAAATCCGGTCGGCTCGGAATACGAATTTGATGCCAACACCGATGTATTAATCGGCGGAAACGACACGGACAGCTGCATTATTTCGGAGATTACCGGAATTGATCCGGGAACGTTCCCGCAGATTACCATTGAATTCTTTTTAGATATTGCAAACGATACCGCAAAAATGATTATTTCGGTGAGCGATTTGAACGATGCTCTTGATCAGAATAAAGACTGTTCGGTGACCTTCATGAACGGAACGGAAGTATTCGGCATGCAGACGGTAACATACGGACAGACAGCCATAGAGCCCGGATTCACACCGACCGAAAAAGGACGGTGGGATGCGAACTTCTCGGTTCCGATTATCACGGATACGCTCATTTACTGGATTCCGGAGTAAGGGTGAATGATTCCGGGGTGTTGAAAGAATTTTTCCGGGGAAAAGAATAACGGGCAGCGGAAACGGAGAAAAAGTACGAAAGAAACAACAAAAAAAATAATACAGACAGTGATTATGGGAGCTCTTGCGGTAGTACTATGCATCGGGCTCCTTCTTGTGTCGTCACTGACGTCCCAGAAAACCGTGCAGATTCATGCCGAGGAAAGCGCCGCGTATTTTAAATCCAGGGAACTGTTTGAAAAGCTTATCAAGAATCAGGAAGCGGTAAAAAGAGATAATTACGCGGACTGCATTTCCTCCGGCATTGCCTATCAGCTTGGCAATAAGGAACCGGTAAGCGGTACGGACCGCGCAAATCCGTTTATCCGGATTCTCGAAGCCCGTTATACCGATGAGGAAGGGGAGAATGTAAACGACGGATTTTACCGTGCGGTTATGAACGGCGATACGCCGAAGCAGACCTATTCCCGCTACTGGCACGGCGGAGCGGCCATTATAAGACTGCTTCTTACCGCCATGAATGTATCGGAAATGCGGATGTTTATGTTCATTCTGGGAATTGTCATTAACCTGGCATGGATTGCTTTTCTCGTAGTCAAAAAGGAATATCTGCTTACGATTTCATATCTTTTCGCAATCATAGCGGGGAAGATTCTCTTCGGCTATACCTGTTTTGAATATGCTTTTGTGTGCTTCCTGGTTCCGGTCATTTCTTTTGCGGTATATAAAACGATGGAAAACAACCGGATGAATGCCGCCCGGATGAAAGGAAGACCGACGGCGGACGGCAGTGCGGTTCCGGACCGGAGTATTGCGGTGGAAGGGATTTTTCTCATTGCGGGAATCCTTACCTGCTTTTTTGACTTTCTGACTGCGGAAACGGCGACATTCACCATTCCCGCATTTGTTGCGGTCTGTTGCCTTCAAAAGGAAACGGCGAAATCTTTTACTATCCGGACGGAGAGTACAAAGAAGAAACAAAAAGCATCCTTATGGCGGTTCGCGCTTACCATCGCTGCCTGCTGGCTTATCGGATATGCCGGTATGTTTTTACTAAAGTGGGGCTTAAATGCAATCTTTTTAGGACCGTCCGAGGCGATGAGTGCTCTTTCCTATGCGGCGGAGAGGAGCGTGGGAGAGGTTCATGTAACT
>OMRN01000023.1 GCA_900313265.1 uncultured Lachnospiraceae bacterium
GGACTGTGCTTCGAAATCCGGAGCCGGACGGTGAATCGGCTCATAGCTTACTCCTTCGGGAGCCGGTTTATTGTCAATCGGCTGTCCGAGTACGTTAAAAATTCTTCCGAGTGTATTCTCCCCGACGGGAACCGAAATGGGGCCACCGGTTGCAATTGCTTCCATACCGCGGACAAGACCGTCTGTCGAACCCATCGCGATACATCTTACAATATCATCCCCCAGATGCTGTGCCACTTCAATCGTAAGTGTTTTTCCGTCTTTTAAGGGAATGTTGATTGCTTCATTCACTTCGGGAAGATGTCCTTCCTCGAATTTCACATCCAGAACCGCACCGATAATCTGTGTGATTTTACCTGTGTTTGCCATTTTTAGGTCCTCTCTTTTTTGTTCCTTGTTAACCTTTTAATCATTTATGAAATCGCTTCCGCTCCGGCAATAATTTCCGTCAGTTCCTGCGTAATGGATCCCTGTCTTGCACGGTTATACTTAAGCGTCAGGGAGGAAATCATTTCTTCCGCATTGTTGGTTGCGTTATCCATTGCCTGCATTCGTGCGCCGTTCTCACTGGCGGTCGCCTGAATTAAAGCTCCGTAAAGAAGATTGGAAATATATTTCGGAATAATCATGCGGAGCGCTTCCACATCCTCCGGTTCAAAATTCATAATCATATTGTCTTCTTCGTCGTCTTCCTCATTGCCGGTTAAATCCTCTTCCCCGAGAATCGGCAGAAGTTTGACGAGCATCGGAATATGGCTTACGGTATTTTTAAAATTCGTATAAGCCAGATAAATCTCCCCGATTTCGCCGTCTTCCATACGCTTTAAAATGCGGTCGCAGACCTTTATGGTATCCGCGTATTCGAATTCTTCCATCAAATCGGAATAATCCTTTGCAATATGGTAACCCCTGCGCTCCAACAGCTCACGGCCTTTTTTCCCGATGGCATAAATTTCCAGATCCTCTTTCTTCAAATCGGACTGGGTAATCATTTTTACGATATTGGAATTATATCCGCCCGCAAGTCCGCGGTTGGAGGTAATCACGATTACCGCCTTTTTCTCGCATTCCTGTTTCGTGGTATAAACCACATCCACATTTCCCGACTTGGAAAGAAGACTCTTTACCGTCTGGTACATACAGCGAAAATATGTTTTTGAGTTCAGCGCACGTTCCTTTGCGCGCTGCAGTTTTACCGTGGATACCAGTTTCATGGCCTTGGTAATCTGCTGTGTGGATTCCACACTGGCGCGGCGGCGCTTGATGTCTCTCATGGAAGCCATATTTACGTTTTCCTCTTAAACTAAAATCTTATCTCTTATTTGAACGACCCCTTGAAATCCTCGATTGCATGAATCAGTTTCTCCTGGGTAACTCCGGAGATTTCTTTCTCATTTCGGATTGCTTCGGGAATCTCCGGATACTTGGTATCTAAGAATTCAAAAAGCTCCGTTTCGAATCTGGTAATATCCTCTACCGCAACATCGAGAAGATACTTCTTCGTTGCCGCAAAAATGATAATTACCTGATATTCAACCGCCATCGGTTTATACTGAGGCTGCTTTAAAACCTCTTTGATTCTCTCGCCCTGTGCCAGTTTTTCCTTGGTCGCATCGTCCAGTTCCGAACCGAACTGTGCGAAAGCGGCAAGTTCTCTGTACTGAGCCAGTTCCACACGGATGGGGGCTGCGATTTTCTTCATTGCCTTAATCTGTGCCGCACCACCTACACGGGATACGCTAAGACCCGCATTTACCGCGGGACGGAAACCGGCATTGAACATTTCGGTTTCGAGATAAATCTGACCGTCGGTAATGGAAATAACGTTGGTCGGAATATAAGCGGAAACATCGCCCGCCTGTGTTTCGATAATCGGAAGTGCGGTTAATGAACCTCCGCCGTATTCCTCGCTCATGCGAACCGCACGCTCTAACAGTCTCGAATGCAGATAGAATACATCTCCGGGATAAGCCTCACGTCCGGGCGGACGGCGAAGCAGCAGGGAAAGTGTACGGTAAGCGGTTGCATGCTTGGATAAGTCATCGTAGATTACCAGCACGTCTTCTCCCTTTTCCATCCACTCTTCACCGATGGCACATCCGGCATACGGTGCAATATACTGCAGGGGTGCAAGCTCCGAAGCGGTCGATACCACAACGGTTGTATAGGACATGGCTCCGAATTCTTCAAGGGTTTTTACAATGGATGCAACCGTCGAAGCCTTCTGTCCGATGGCCACATAAATACATTTTACGCCCTGGCCCTTCTGATTAATAATCGTATCAATGGCAATGGCGGTTTTTCCGGTCTGACGGTCACCGATGATTAACTCACGCTGTCCGCGTCCAATGGGAACCATGGAGTCAATCGCCTTAATACCGGTCTGAAGGGGCGTATCCACGCTCTTTCTGGTAATAACTCCGGCTGCCACACGTTCAATCTGACGATATCCGCTCGCCGCGATGGGGCCTTTTCCGTCGATGGGCTGTCCGAGCGCATTGACAACACGTCCGAGCATCTCGTCTCCGACCGGCACCTCAACCACACGACCGGTGGTTTTTACGGTATCCCCTTCGGAAATATTCTTCTGGTTGCCTAAAAGTACGGCACCCACGTTATCTTCCTCCAGGTTCATAACCATGCCGTAAACATCGCCGGGGAACTCCAAAAGTTCGCCCTGCATGGCCTTCTCCAAACCATGAATACGGGCAATGCCGTCTGCCACCTGAATAACCGTACCCACATCGGATACTTCCATGCGGTCCTTATACCGCGCGATCTGTTCCTTGATCACCGAACTGATCTCTTCTGGTTTTAAATTCATGGGTTCTGTCCCTTTCTGTTTCTTTATTCCGTCTTTGAATAATCTGTCCTGTTACTGCGTCAGCATGATTTCATGAAGCGAGCGCTCCATCTGATGCAGTTTGGTGCGGATGGAAGAATCCACCACGCGGTCACGGATACGGATTACCATGCCGCCGATTAATTCTTCGTCCACGCTGTATATTACTTCCAGTTTCCGGTAACGGGTTTTGGAAAGAATGGTATCGTGTATTTCCTTTTTCTTTGCATCCGTAATCGGAATAGCGGTCGTAACGTATGCCGTACCGATTCCCTCTTCTTCCTTTACTCTTTCCACGAAATAATCCAGTACCCCGTCAACATCGGAGTAACGGTTTTTCTCGGCCAGAATGCAAAGAAACGAAACCAGATCATCACTCATCCGGTTTGCAAAAATCCTGTCAATAAGGCCAACCTTCTCTTCCTTGGTAAGCCTCGGATTTACCATGGTTTTTTCAAGTTCGGGATTCGCCTTTAAGATTTCTTTTAAGGCAAGGACTTCTTCCAAAAGCTCGCTTTTGGTTCCTTTTTCCACCGCAAGCTCATACAAAGCCTCGCCATATGTTTTGGAAACTAGCTTAGCCATGTATCCTCACCCATTTCCTTTAATGTCTCATCGAGAAGTTCATTCTGCGTAGTCTCGTCAATGGAGGCCGCAACAAGTTTGCCGGCCATGGCGGATGCCACGGTGACAATCTCTTCCTTCACCTCGTTTGCAATCTTCTGCTTCTGAAGATCCGCTTCACGATTCGCATTATCCACAATTCTGCCGGCTTCCGCCATGGCATCCTGGACAATACGTTCTTCGTTTGCGCGTGCCTTCTTTCTGGCATCGGCGAGAATCGCTTCCACTTCGGAATCGACATTCTTTAATTTCTCTTCATACTCTTCCTTCAGCCGGGCCGCTTCTTCCCTGTCATTTTTTGCCGAATCGATGTCATTCTTGATGCCCTGTTTTCTTTTCTCCAGAAATTCCCTTGCGGGTTTAAAGAAGAAAATCGAAGCAACGAGGAACAACACGAAAACGGCAATCAGTGTAAGAACCGAATCGTGCAGAAGCTGGAAATCCAGATCGAACAGTCTCGTCCAGTCCGAATCCGCAGTAAGCAGTATGGAGTTCATGCCTATAAACGCATTCACACCTAAATCTCCCTCAAATTATTCTCTGTGATTGTCTGTTTTCATTAAACTTTGAACGGCTTTACAAACAATAAGAGCATAGCGATTAACAGACCGTAAAGACCGGTGGTCTCGGCAACAGCCTGTCCTAAAAGCATGGTGGATGTAATGTCGCCCTTTGCGCCCGGGTTACGTCCGACTGCGGAAGCACCGTAACCTGCAGCAATACCCTGGCCTACACCGGGTCCGATACCGGCAATAACCGCAAGACCGGCACCGATTGCAGAACATCCGTAGATAAATGCCTGATTAAATTCGCCCATTTGTTTTTCCTCCTGATAAATCCCGTTAAATGGTTTATTTATATTCTTTTATTGTTTCCTATGCGGTTTCTTTGTTTCCGATGGCATTGGTGATATAGGTCATGGTCAGCATACAGAATACATATGTCTGAATCGCACCGGAGAACAAATCAAAGTAAACATGCAGCGCAGCCGGCCATCCGATTGCGACTTTGCTTAAGAGGCCGTATACTAACGCCATCATTACCGTTCCGGAAAGGATATTCGCAAAAAGACGCAGCGACAACGACACCGGAACCGCAAAGTCACCGATTAAGTTAATCGGAAGCCAGATCGGCAGCCACGGCGGCAGCGGTGAACACTTGTCAATCCAGATATCTTTCACGGAATTAAACCGAAATTCGTTGATGTGAATTAATAAAAACGTAATAATACCGAGCGGAAGCGTTACACCGTAATCCGCGGTCGGCGGACGGAGCCCCAAAAGACCCGATATGTTGGAAAACAGGATAAAAATGAAAAGCATTCCGATATAGTTTTTAAAACCTTTTCCGTTCCGGCCCATGGTTTTATCCACCATACCGTCCAAAAATTCCACGATAATCTCTAAGAAATTCTGAAATCCGGCAGGAATCTCTTTCGCATGGCGGAAGACATTTCCCCCGATAATAAAGAATGCACAAAGAATTAAAACAACAATCAGAAGACAAACATGAGAGGTCGTAATGTAAAACGTCTGACCGAAAAGCTGATAGGAAAAGACTCCGTGGATCATAAAATCCACTTTGTCCGCAGGATCTGCGGTCAGCAGGATACCCTGTATCATTTTGTCACCTCCCGTTTCTTTTTTGTATCTGGCTTTGCCCTTCCGGGCCTTATCTTTTTATTCTTCCGCAGCGGACAAATCCTTTGCTTCTTCGCTGCCGTCATCCGGCTGTGCAGAAGGCGTAATCTCCGCTCCGGCTTCCCCCGGATTAAAACCGCTTTCTTCTTCCGGCGGATACTCTTTATCTTTAAAATAATCCGAAATATGCGGCGTAATCTTATGAATCAGCGGATTGGAGTAGGCCGCAAACTTCGTAGAGAGAATTCCCAAAAACGTCCCAATCGGATTAAAGAAGGGAACCACACATGCAATCGCAATGACGGCCGCCGAAATTCCCAGGCGGACCATGGCCGATGCACGAATCCTTTTATCCCCTCGTCCGGCATCGAGATCATCCACCAGGGCGCTTACGCTTCGCAGCATGTAAAAGCTTAGTCCCATTGCGGCAACACATCCGAATAACACCCCGAAAAGGTATGCCGGTTTATCCTTGCAAAACCACACCCCGGATAATGCGGCAATTCCGCTCCATATGGCAATTCCGATCCACAGTTCAATAAGTGTGGGGTGAAGTTTTTCTTTCATACATACCGGCAAAAATGCTTTCGCGTCCGCAGCGCTTTTCCGCCGCAGGCATCTTTGTTATCCTTCCAAGTCCGTTTCATCCGGCCCCTCGGAATCTCCGGCGGATACATTTCCGCCCTTTTTTCCCGCTGCCAGATCCCGGTTCCTTACATCTTTCGAATCGTTCTTCAATTCTTTTTTTACCAGCTGCCAGACGCCGCTTGCTCCTCCGAGCGCACCCACAAAGAAAAGGATGACGGCGAAACAGGACGTGCCGAATTTCTTATCCAGCAGATAGCCGATAAAAAACAATAAACAAGTCGGGATAAGCATTGTAAGCCCGAACTGCGTCAAAAATGCAATTTTTCGGAATACCTTTGACACTTATCCTAACTCCTACTCACTATTTCCCATTATACATAAATACAAATTTACTGTCTATGTCGAAATTACGATTTTTGTCAAAAAATTACGCCGCAAATTTATCCCATACCGTTTCCGGGCGTAAAATTGAAAGAAAGTTGCGGATTTGGTATAATTCGAAAGACAAGGGAAACGGAAAAATCCGTAACAGGCGGCTTAACATGATTTTATACTTTTCGGCAACGGGAAACTGCAAACACGTGGCAAAATGCATCGCGGAGGAGTTCGGCGATACGGCCCTTTCCGTCCTTGAGGCGCCGAAAGAATTCTCTTTAAAGAAGGGCGAAATGCTCGGAATCGTGACTCCGACCTATTTCTGGGAGCTCCCCACCATCGTGCGCGACTATTTAACGGAGCTTTCTCCCGATATGCCCGGCGACAATTATACGTTTTTAATCGCCACTTTCGGAACCACCCCCGGCGCCACGGGAGAAGAGGCAAGACATATTTTATCGGCAAACGGAATTCTGCTCGATGCCGCATACAGCATCCGCATGCCGGATAACTGGACCGTCTGGTTTGATTTAAGCAATCCGGAAAAAGTGGCGGCGCAGAACGCAAAAGCGGACATCCAAATTAAAAAAGTGACGGAACAAATCCGCAAAGAAACACTCGGAAACCATCAGATGCCGCGCGTCCCGTACTTTATGCAGACCTTCACGGATGCGGCATTTACTTCCGCCAGACAGACCTCCAATCTTCATCTGGAAGGCAGCTGCATCGGCTGCGGACTCTGTGCGAAAATCTGCCCGGTTAATGCCATCGAAATAAAAGACGGCAAACCGGTCTGGGTGAAAGACCACTGTGCCCTGTGCTTCGGCTGCCTGCACCACTGCCCGAAGTTCGCCATCCAGTACGGAAACGGTGCCACTAAAAAACACGGGCAGTACGTTCATCCGTAACTATCTCCCGTGCTCTTTTATCATTCGTTTTCACCGGGATTTATTCCCCGTCCGTATTCGTAAAATCCTGATTTTCCAAAGATTCCACAAACTTCCGGTATTTATTGAACTTGCCGGCATAGATGTCGCTGACCAGTTTGTCGGCGCGCCTTAAGGCACTGTACATCTGCTCCGTGCTGATTAAACGCTTTTCGTGTGCCGCCGCCAGTTCATCGAGATCCAGAATCCTCGAAGACCCGTCCGGGTAAACCAGCACATCCACCAGCAAATCGGTGGTAATACAGGTATTGTTGTTAATATCGATATCGTAATCCACAATATCGCAGTACCAGTATAAAAGCGACTCGTCCGTTTTATAGAATTTGCTGACCTTGATTCCTTCTTTCAGACAGTAAACGGAGAAGCCATGGGAAAAATCCTTGCGCGGACGAAGCGTCTTCCACCGGGTCACGATGTATTCCGCATTGCACAAAAGAACCACATCATTCTTTAAAGGAATGCATTCGTCGGGAATCAGTCTTTTTCGATAAATACGTAAATCTTCCATACGCGTTTCCTGCCAAACTTCGTGCAATGCCAAATGTTACAGCCGGGTGCGGACAAACAGGTTCGGTCCGCAAAACAAAGACTATGCTAATCATAACACAGTGCCGGACGTTTTACAACGTCAATCGCCTTAATGAAAACACTTTATAC
>OMRN01000383.1 GCA_900313265.1 uncultured Lachnospiraceae bacterium
AATATTCTGGGTTGTATTGCCGGCCTCATCTTCTTTTATAATTTGTTCTTCGGGAATGCCGGCATCGATCAGATAATTTTTCATTCCTTCTGCTTCGGTTTCGTCTTCGTTACTTCCCTGACCGCCGGAAACAATGCACACGGTATCGGGATTATTCTTTAAATATTCTGCGGCGGTATCCAGGCGGAATTTTAAAACCCTCGAGGGACCGGTGGAACGCATCTGGGCTCCGAGAACAATGATATAATCCAGATGATCCGGAGCGCGGTCGTTAAAATGAATCAGAATACAAAACTGGGTATAGGCAAAGACGGATATTATCATTCCGATTAATGCAAGACAGATGATACGGGCCGGGACGGGGATATGTTCATACAGCTTAAAATGCGTAAATGCAGCCAGCGCAAGAAAACCGGCGCCGGTAAAAAACCAGACCATAAAAAAAGGGGTACCGCTTTTGGCACTTAAAACAACAATACCGTAAAGAACGGCGACTGCTGCGATTACGATGAAAATAATTGTCAGAACGGTTTTTCCGTGCATATCATTCCTTTCGAAGGATTCTTATACTGCCGAAAACAAAACAGAACACACCGGAATAAAAATTCCATTTGCCGGATTTTTATGAAAAACAGGTTTCAATGACGGATATAAACTCCGGAAAAGATTTATTTAAGCAGTTTATGTCGTCGATTTCCACATTTTTCCGATGAATGACACCGAGCAGTACCGCGCACATGGCCATCCTGTGATCGTGATAAGAGGAAAGAACAACCGGGGAACTGCCAAAGGATTCCGCTGATTCCCCGTTGCGGGGATAATAAGAGGATCCATAAATAATCAGCGTATCTTCGCTTTCTTCCGTCTTTACATGAAAAGCATCCAGCTGTTCCCTTACGGCTTTTACGCGGTCGGATTCTTTAATCCGAAGTCTTCCGATTCCGCTTAGTACGGTTTTTTCAAAAAAGAACGGAGCGACACATGCCATGTAGGGAGCGATATCCGGCGTGTCATTACAGTTAACGGTTGTTTCTTTAACGGCGGGACCGTTATGATAATCAATGCCGTCGGTCTGCTTAAGGAAATCCAGAATGGCAATATCCCCCTGACGGGAGGAGTAATTCAGATTATTTACCGTGATATCGGAAAAAAGCTTCAGGCAAAGCAGAAATGCTCCGTTACTCCAGTCCCCTTCCACATTAAGTTCTTTCGAGGGAAACTTTCGATACCCCGGTGCATCGACAGAATAGACGTTTTCCTTCAGGCAGACAGGGTTATCGTATTTGGAAAGAGCATCCTCGGTCAGTTTAAGATAATGAACGGATTTCAGTTCGTTAAAAATACAAATCGTGCTCGGAGCATCCAAAAGCGGTAAAGCCATTAAAAGTCCGGAGATATACTGCGAGGAAACACTTCCGTCTATTGTATATTCACCCGGGGTCATGGAACCCGAAACGAGTATACGTCTGGTGCTTTCCTCTTTCCGGATGGTGATTCCGTGAGGAAAAAGGGCATCCTGAAGTTCTTTTACCGGACGATCAAAGAGGCGCCCTTTGGTTTCGAAAATGATTTCCCGTACGCCTGTTAAGCGGTGAGAACCAAGCAGAAATGCCGCTGCAACGGGAATCATGAACCGAAGGGTGGAACCGCTTTCGTTACAGAAAAGAATGACATCTTCCGTGTTTTTTTCTTCGGATGCATTCCGAATGGCTTTGTCAAGTGCCGATAAACAGGCTTTGGTTGCCAGGATGTCTTCGTTATCGCTTTGTTCGGGCGAAAGATTTGCCCGGTCTCCGCACAGGAAACGGACAATCAGCTCGCGGTGTGCAATTGATTTCGAAGCGGGGGCGTCGATGGAAAAATCAATGGTTTTATTTTCGAAACACAGGTTCATTTTCTTCCTCCGAGTGTTCACGGGATTGCGGAAATTCTGAAGCCGTAAAGCAATCCGTTATCATAAGCCGGGGCCGGAGATTTTTGACTCCGATATCATTATATCAAAGGAAGCGGTTTCGAGAAACAGAGAATTTCGGGGGCGTTCTTGAGAAAAAGGGAATGCGATGGTATTATATAAGTTGGTTTACAGGGTTTTTGCGCTTTTTAACGGGAAAAGAACCAAACCGTAAAATTCGTAATTAAATAAATACAATATTATATGACTTGCAGGAAGAAAAGAAAAAAATGAATTTGCAAAACAGAAGTAAAAGAAATCACATAACATACACTTTGAGAGGGGTTATCTGTCGGCCGGCGGTAATGGGTTGTATACTGCTTGCCTGTTTGTTTCTTATTCCTTCGTTTCATACACTGAAGGTTCATGCCGAAGAGGCCGATTCTCTTTCGGTAACGCTTACTTCCTCGGGAGGTCAGGATACATCGAAATTAAAAGATTCCTCCACGGAAAGCACGGTTGCGTTTAACTCGGGAGAGGTGCTTACCGTAAAAGCGGAAGAACCCATGCAGGGACTTTATATCAAATGGAGAAACTGTCCGAATACGGAATGGATATTAAAATTCGGTGGAGAAGAAAGAAAATGCGGAACCAACGGATTCCTGCATGAATATGTGGAACTTCCCGAAGGTGTTACGGAATGCGAAATCCGTTTTTCGGAAGGAATTTCCATGTGTGATTTGTTCGCATACGGAGGGGGGGATCTTCCCGGGAGCGTGCAGCGCTGGGATCCGCCCTGCGACAAAGCGGATTTTCTGGTTTTCTCGACCCATGCGGACGATGAGATTCTTTTCCTCGGAGGAGTGCTCGTTGATTACGCCGGCGTGGAAAAACTGAACGTTCAGCTTGCCTATATGACGAATTACTGGAATGCGGCCATCATCCGTGAACATGAGAAACTGGACGGAATCTGGGAATGCGGTGTTCATAATTATCCGGTTATCGGACCGTTCCCCGACGAATGGGCAAAGACCTATGATGATGCCGTAAAAATTTATGACCCCGAAGAAGTACGCGGTTTTGTCACGGAGCAGATCAGACGGTTTAAACCGCAGGTGGTGGTAACCCAGGATTTAAAGGGTGAGTACGGGCACGGCGGACATGAAATGCTGGCACAGTCCGTTATTTATTCCGTGGATAATTCCATGAATGATACGGTTTATCCGGATTCGGCGGCAATGTACGGAGTCTGGGATGTACCGAAAACGTATCTGCACCTTTATCCGGAGAATACCATCCATCTGGATTTACATATTCCGCTTGAAGAGTTCGGAGGAAGAACAGCCATCGAAGTAGCCGCGGATGCTTATAAGAAACATGTATCCCAGCAGTGGTGCTGGTTCTATGTTTCGGATGATGAAGATTACGATTACAGTGTGGCGGATTTCGGAATGTACCGTACCACGGTCGGCGCGGATACCGGAAACGATATGATGGAGAACCTGATTTCCTATGCGGAGCAGGACCGTATCGAGAAAGAACGTCTGGAAGAAGAAAAACGGCAGAAAGAAGAACAGGCCAGACTCGAAGCGGAGAAAGCATCGGAAGAGGCTTCCGAAAAAGCATCGGAAGAAGCGGTGATTGAAAAGAAGGAAAAGACGAAAAAGACGGGCCTTACGATTGTCATCGTGATTGTTTCCGTTTTGGTTGTTCTTATCGCGGCATTCTTTGCATATGTTTATGTAAGAAGGAAGAAAGAAGAAGAGAGAAGAAGAAAACGCCGTCTGGAAAGAAGAAGGCGCGAGCGGGAAGCAGGAAACAATTTTACGGCAGAACGTCAAAGCAGGACTTCTGCGGAAAAACGGTCCTCCTCAAATGGCGGAGGAAGGAAACCGTCGAATCGAAAAAGAAAATGAAAACGGATTTAAGAACGATTCCCCGCGGGAAGAAGGAACTCTTTATCCGGGCGATGATGCTGGCACTTCCGATGATTATTCAAAACGGAATTACCAATGCGGTCGGGCTTGTGGATAATATGATGGTCGGCTCTTTGGGACCGGAGAGCATGACCGGGGTTTCCATCGCGGGGCAGTTATTTTTTGTATTTAATCTTGCGGTATTCGGGGCTTTGTCGGGCCCCGGTATTTTTGGTGCACAGTTTTACGGAAACAACGATATTGAAGGGGTGCGCAGGGTTTTTCGAATCAAACTCTGGGCGGTTTTTTTAATTACACTTCTCGGAATTGTGATTTTTATTTTCGATGATGACCTTTTAATCGGACTTTACATGAAGGGCAGTGCCGAGAAAATAGACCCCGTTCTGACGATGGAGAGATCGAAGGCATATCTGCGAATCATGCTGGCCGGTCTTTTGCCGTTTTCGCTGACACAGGTGTATTCTTCTTCCCTTCGGGAAACCAACGAAAGTGTTCTTCCGATGATTGCGGGACTTTGCAGTGTGGTTGCGGATATTTTATTTAACTATCTGCTGATTTTCGGAAAAGCCGGATTACCGGCCCTGGGTGTAGAAGGCGCTGCAATCGCAACGGTCATTGCCCGTTTCATCGAATTCGGTGTTCTGATTACGGCCGCACATGTAAGAAGGAGTCGTTATCCGTTTTTACAGGGTGTATATAAGACGCTTCTGGTTCCGAAAAGTATCCTTGTTCCGGTAGTGAAAAAGGGGATACCGATTCTGATTAACGAATTTATGTGGGCTTCCGGAATTGCCGCCTTAACGCAGTGCTATTCCATAAGGGGACTGGATGTGCTGACCGCCCTCGGAATCAATAATGCACTGAGCAATGTCATGAATGTGGTATTTGTAGCGCTCGGAAGTGCGGTCGGAATTATCGTCGGGCAGATGCTGGGAGCCGGAGAACTGAATCTGGCAAGGAAAAGCGCGTTTCGTCTGATGTGGTTTTCGGCGGGAATCTGTGTTTTTATCAGTATTGCTCAGATTCTTATCGCACCGTTTTTCCCGCTTGTATATAATGCGGATGAAAGCATCCGGCGGATGGCAACACACATCATGATTATTACCGCGCTGTTTTTCCCGGTTCAGGGATTCTTAAATACGGAGTATTTTACCATCCGTTCCGGCGGAAAAACGCTGGTCACGTTTCTGATGGACAGTATTTTTACCTGGGTGGTTGTTGTAGCGACGGTTTTTGTGCTAAGCCGTTATACAAACATCGGAGTATACGGAATCTATACGATTTCCCAGGCACTGGATTTACTGAAAATTGCATTCGGCGCATTCCTGATTTATAAGGGTGTTTGGCTTAACAATCTTTCTAAAGGGGTGGCGACGAATGGCTGAGAGGGAACTGTTTTTAAAAGCAAAAGAAACCATGCTCGGGAAAATGCAGGGTGAGCGTGGCATCGGAACCATGTCGGAAAAGAGTGTCCATTCGGTACTTAAATATTATTATGCACCGAACGAATCATATCACGAAATACCGTTCGGACCTTATGTGGCGGATACCTGTGTGGATGGCGAAATTCATGAAATCCAGACCAGACAGTTTTACCGGATGATGAATAAACTCACATTTTTTATAAATGAGGGAGCGGAAGTTCATATCGTTTATCCGGTAAGCGTTGAAAATACGATTATCTGGATTGATCCGACTACAGGCGTAGTTCAAAAAAGCCGTACCGTAAAAACACCAAAACGGATTTATAAAGTATTCCGGGAACTGTACGGAATACGTGAACTTCTTGATAATGAACATTTGCATCTGAAACTGGCGCTTTTAAAAACGGAGGATTACCGTCTTTTGGACGGATATGGTACGGATAAGAAAAAACGTGCCACCAAAACAGATAAGATTCCGGTTGAACTCGTCGATGAAATGGTTTTTGAAAAGCTTTCGGAAACGGTTTCTCTTTTGCCGGACAATCTGCCGGAAGAATTCTCCGTAAAAGAATTCGCGAAATCCACGGCGCTCGGAAAAAACGATGCTTCTGTCGGTCTGCTTTTGCTGCATCGGCTGGGCGCGCTTAAGAGAAGAAAAGAAGGACGTGAATATATTTATAAAAAAATGATTCCAAAAAAGCCGTAAAGCTTTTTTCGTTTCATTGCATTTAACGGACATCTTTGTTATAATTCTCGTTAGATGATTCTAACCCGGAACGGGTTAAAACAATAATACATTCGGGACAGTCCTGATGAATAGAATAGAGGAGGAATAGTACCAATGACAAAACCTGTAGTATTAGTTGTAATGGACGGTGTCGGCGAAACACCGGAAGAACTCGGAAACATGGTCCTTCGGGCCAACACGCCCACACTGGATGAATTGAAGGCGAACAACCCCTGGCAGAAAATCAAGGCCCACGGCGGCGCTGTAGGTCTTCCCAGTGACGATGACATGGGAAACAGCGAGGTTGGACATAACGCTCTTGGCTGCGGCCAGATTTACTCCCAGGGAGCCAAGCTTGTAAATGAATCCATCGAATCCGGAAACATTTATTTAAGCGATACATGGAAGGATCTGGTTTCTTCCGTTAAAGAGGGAGGCAAGACCCTGCATTTTATCGGTCTTTTATCCGACGGTAATGTACACTCCAATATCAGCCATCTTCTGGCAATGTTAAAAGAAGCGAAAAAAGAAGGTGTTAAGAAGGCGAGAGTACACATTCTTCTTGACGGCCGTGACGTTCCCGCAACAAGTGCACCCGAGTATATTGAGAAACTTGAGAATACGCTTGCCGAGCTGAATGATGCGGACTTTGACGGACAGATTGCTTCCGGCGGCGGACGTATGACCATCACCATGGACCGTTACCAGGCGAACTGGCCGATGGTAAAAGCAGGATGGGATATTCATGTTCATGGCGAAGGACGTCAGTTTGCAAGTGCAATGGAAGCGGTTGAGACCCTTCGTGCCGAGACAGGTGCCATCGATCAGGATCTCGGCGGATTTGTCATTGCCAAAGACGGCAAGCCGGTAGGCGCCATGGAAGACGGAGACAGTGTCATTCTCTTTAACTTCCGCGGAGACCGTGCTTTGGAACTTTCCATGGCATTTGACGGGGATGCTTCCTTTGACAAATTTGACCGTGGAGCCATTCCGAATGTGAAATATGCCGGAATGCTGGAATATGACGGAGATTTAAAGATTCCTCATCACTATCTTGTTAACCCGCCTCAGATTAAAGATACTCTTACCGAACTGCTTGTAGAGAATAACATTAAAGAATATGCCGTATCCGAAACCCAGAAGTACGGTCATGTAACTTACTTCTGGAACGGCAACCGTTCCGGAAAGGTTTCCGAAGAACTTGAGGATTATTGTGAAATTCCTTCCGATGTTCGTTCGTTTGACGAGTGTCCGTGGATGAAGGCAACCGAGATTGCGGACCGTGTAATCGAGGCAATTGAAAGCTATAAATACGGATTCATCCGTTGCAACTTCCCCAACGGCGATATGGTTGGTCATACCGGAAATCTGGATGCAACCGAGATTGCGGTTGAAAGCGTGGACCTTGAACTTGCCCGTATCAAGAAGGTCGTTGATGAGGAAGGATGCATCCTGATTGTAACCGCAGATCACGGTAACTCCGATCAGATGCTTGAAAAGAACAAAAAGGGCGGTGTTTCCGTTCGTACCGCACACAGCTTAAATCCGGTTCCTTTCATCATTTATGACAAGGATGCTCGCCATGAGATGAAGGAAGGTGCTTTCGGACTTGCCAATGTTGCGCCTACGGTAGCAGGCCTTCTTGGCATCAAGCCTTATGACAGCTGGGAAGAGAGCATGCTTAAATAAGGTGACTGTCACTTTCAATAAGTAAGAAAAACATAAGACCGACTGTTTTCATCATAGAGAACAGTCGGTTTTTCGATTGCAATATCCATAAAGAAATAATATAGTTATAAAGGGTTATTATGGTAAAAAGGAATCATGATTATGGAAAGAATTCTGCTTGCATCTCCGACGATGCACGGAGAGGAAAATAACTACATAAAAGAGGCTTTTGACCGCAACTGGATAGCACCGCTCGGTTTTAACTGCGACGGATTCGAAGACGAAATGACGGAGTATCTCGGAGGAAATATGCATGCGTTTGCAACGGTTTCCGGAACTTCGGCGATACATCTTGCCGTAAAACTTGCAGGTGTCAGACCGGGGGATTATGTTCTTTGCTCGGATCTGACTTTCTCGGCTACGGTAAATCCCGTGAGTTATGAAGGAGGCATTCAGGTTTTTATCGACTCGGAGAAAGAAACATGGAACATGAGTCCGGAAGCACTCGAAGAAGGATTCTCAAAGTATCCGGATGCTAAAGTTGTTGTGCTGGCACATCTTTACGGGACTCCTGCAAAATTGGATGAAATAACGGAAATCTGCAGAAAGCACGATGCGATTTTGATTGAAGATGCCGCAGAAGCGCTGGGTGCGGAGTACAAAGGAATTAAATGCGGTCATTTTGGAAATTACGGCATTCTTTCCTTTAACGGGAATAAAATTATTACCACATCCGGAGGAGGAATGCTTCTTAGCCGGACAAAGGAAGACCGGGATAAGGCACTTTTCTGGTCTACGCAGGCAAGGGAAAATGCTCCGTGGTATCAGCATACGGAACTCGGTTATAACTACCGTATGTCCAATGTGGTGGCCGGAATCGGCAGGGGACAGCTAAAACATATCGAAGAACATAAGCAGCTTAAAAAGGAGATTTATCAAAGGTATAAAGAGGGTTTTAAAGACCTTCCCGTTCAAATGAATCCTTATGCGGAAGATTCGATGCCGAACTTCTGGCTTAGCGTTCTTACCGTGAATGAAGAATACATGTGCCGTCAGGAGAGGACGGATAACTGTACGACATGGGTACATGAACCGGGAAAAAGCTGCCCGGATGAGATAGAGAGTATTCTTTCCGAAAACAATATTGAATCCAGACCGGTCTGGAAACCGATGCATATGCAGTCGTATTATGCAGACAGGGATTTTATCGGAAGCGGTTTTTCGGAAGAAATTTTTAAGAGGGGACTTTGTCTTCCTTCGGATATCAAGATGACAAAAGAAGATCAGGACAGAGTGATTGGAATTGTAAAAAAATGTTTCGGAGGTAATTAAGATGGGGAAGAATATACTGATTCTCGGTGCGGGACAGTACGGATGCGTGGTTCGGGAAACGATTGATGCAACGGGTGCATTCGACAGGATTGAAATGCTGGATGATAACCGGGAGGATGTTTACGGACGAATTGAGGATATGGAAAAATTTGTCGGTGAGTTCTCCTGCGCAATTGTTGCCATCGGAAATAATGAAACACGTTATCGCTTGCTGGAAAGAGCGCAGGCGAGCGGATTTGAGATTCCGTGTATTGTTCATCCGAGATCCTATGTCTCGCCGTCTGCCAAACTGGAACCGGGAGTCATCGTGGAACCGTTTGCTGTTATTCAGGCCAACGCCGTTGTCGGAAAGGGATGTATCATTTCATCCACGGCGGTGGTGAATCATAATGCAACTCTTGGTGTCGGGGTGCACTGCGACTGCACTTCCGTTGTTTCGGCCAGAGCCATCGTACCGAAATTCTATAAGGTAAAAAACGGCGAAGTGTATTATGCATTTGTGCAGGATGAGGGAACAAAACGATACCGGGCTTATACCGCGGAAGACGGAATGTAAAGCGGATTTGCGCTTTGTGAATAAAAGGGGAGAAAAACGTTTTAATTGAAGATTTTACCGGGTTTTACAAAAGAAACTTTTACAAAAGACCGCGTGTTGGAACTGGTACGCTGGGGGATTTATCTTTGCTGTTTTGTCGGGATGATTCTGCATCTGAATGCACACGAGAATGTCTTATATGAAGTTCAGAAGGGACTTCATCGGGATATTGTGTTCATTTTCTTTTTTATTTTTCTTTTTACCCTGCAGAAAATTAAACTGATTAACTGGCAGTCTGCGCTTGTAAGCGGAGTCTTTCTGCCGGTTTGCGTTTTTCGTATTCTTTCCTATGCCGGATCTGCGGAACTTTTTCAAACTGCAGTGCTGGACCATATTGTTTACTGGATGGCATTAATGCTGATTACGGATATGGTAGTAAGCGGAAGGGTGAGATCCTTAAAGAAAGCAAATGTGGCACTTTTTGCATTTCTTTGTTTTCTTACGGTCTGGCTTATATATAACAGAGAGGGCCGTGCCGTTCCGTTTTTCTATCTGTACTGTATTCTCCTTTGCCTTATTCCGGTTTCGGAAAAAGAATGGAACCGGGTAATTGACGCACTGGTTGCTGCAGGTTTTGTCAGCCTGATTGTTGTCATTATCGTTTCGGAAGGGGTAAACCCCGTTGAAGCGTCTTTAGCCGGAGGAGAAAGGTGGTATGCGTATTTCCTTACACTCGGAACATTCGGGCAGTTTATCGGACTTGAAACGGTGCTTGCTGTGGTGGCTCTGTTTCGGATTAAAAGCCGTTATCAAAATAGTCTGATACTGTATTTTATCTGTGGAGTATGGCTTTTACTGAATGCGGTACTGGCTCTTCTTTGCGGGGCATTAAATTATTTTGTCGGACTGACACTGTTTTTGGCGGTACTGTTTGTTTTCGGATTTCGAAAAACCAGATTTCCGTGGCTTGTCATTCGTGCACTTATTGCAACTTCCGTCCTTCTGATGGCAGGTATTCTGATTCTGGATGTGATTCCGGTTATTGTTTCGCCGGACTATGATGCGGATGCTGTAATGCGTATAATCGGATATACTCCTTTGAGGTTCTTTCCGGGAGGTGCACAGGAAGTTGTCGCAAAAATGGAAAGCCTCCACACATACCGTCAGGCAAATTATAATTTTGTATCGGACAGTACGGCGTTTCAAAATAATCCGATTATGGTGTTTCTGGATATGCTCGGTTCGGGGAGAGCAAGCATTTGGAATGTATTTCTTGCGAATACATCTTTTGAACCGAACAGCGGAGGACTTTATATCGGAACATTTTTCGTCCTTCATGCACATAACGAGTTTATCCAGTTAATGTTTGAATACGGATTTTTTGTCGGAGGAATGAATATTCTGTTCTTTATAATCGGATGGATTGTTGTTGTAATCCGGTATGTAAAGGATAAAAAAGAAATCTTTCTTCTGCCGCTTTTAATGATTCCGATGATGCTCGGTATGTGGGTGGGGGAAACTTCATCGGTATTTTATCAGTTGACGGGGATTTCGTTAATCTGTCTTATGACTGTAGTTCTTTTCGGGATACCGGATAAGACGGGAGAGGAATTAAAAGGTGCATGAATAATAAGCAGGAAGGACATAAAACAATATCGATTGTGGCGGTGGTAATACTGTCGGTAATTACCTCGTTTCTTGCTGTCGTTTTTGTTCTGAAGCTGATAAAACTGTCGAACCCTTCGAACATAAGCGGAGAAAATACGGTAACCGTTGCAATTTCCGAAAATGATTCCGAAGAGGCTTCAAAGGATGAAAAAGATATCGATAACGGACTGGTATCGTCAAAGGAAGTGTCGGAAGGCCTTTTCCCGGGGCAGATTCTTATGACGGATAAAGATGTTTTAGCAGGGGCCGGTCAGGCTTTCTGGGGAGGAGCGGCAACCGTTTCTTTTGAAGTTTCCGGAGGTGATGAGGAAGATCTGATTATCATCGAATTTACGGCACAAAGTGACAATGAATGTCCGGTTCCGGTTGAGGTTCTTTTCAACGGGGATCAAAAGGTTACGATTGAAATCAATGATAAACGAAACAGGTATTATGTTCCTTTTTATATAAAAAAAGGAGGAAGGATTCTTTCCCTTCGTGCATCGGCTGATATGGGGGAGGATGTCCGTCTTTCTTATGCCGATTTCTGTGTGGTGGATTACGGGAAGGATTGTTTTCTTTCATCTCTTAAAACAGGACGGTATTTAACGGAAGAATTCATTACGGAAAAAACGGAATGGGAAAAGGATGCCATGGTGGCAACAAATGCGGTTTCCGACGGGGAATTTTTATATCTGATTCGCTTCGGGGATCTGATTGTATACAGACAGAAGCAGGATGCCGTAAAAGAGGGTGTTCTTAATGATAAGAATCTAAGTGATTCGCTAAAAGAAGTCGGAAGGCTGAAGAACTTAGGACAGGTATTCGGGGTTCGATTTTTCCCGGAAAAAAAGCTTCTTCTGGTTTGTTCAAGAGAACGCGGCGTATATTTTATCAATGTAAAGAATCCCGTGAAACCGGTTCTTTATTCCCATTATGAGACATCTGCACCCTGTTACGGAGGAAATGTTTACGGAGATTACGCATTTTTATGCAATCGATACAGCGGAATTGAAGTAGTGGATGTTTCCGATTTGAAATGTCCGGAATATGTAACGGTAATCCGTTCGAAAAATGATTCGGATTACCGGAACTGTGAGGTTTATGAAGGATTTTTGTATGCCGTTGCAGAAGAAGAGACGGGAATTGACTGTTATGATGTAAAGAATCTCGGAACGATAAAATATCTTGGCCGGACAGAACTTGACGGACAGGCGCAGGCATTGGAAATCGCCGGTAACCGGCTGTATGTCGCAACTTCGAAAAACAGCACCCATAAAGGAAGCGGAGTGAGCGGAATTATCAGTTTCATGCAGGGATCCGGAAACGGACTGGAAGTATATGAATTATCCGAATCCGGAAAAATCAAACTCCTTTCACGTGAAAAAATTGACGGGCGGACCAATCTTTATCCTTCCGACACATGGGATATCAGTATTTACGGGGATTACGCGTATGTGTCCCTAATGAACGCCGGATTGTATATTTATGATATTAAAAATACGGATGCGGCAAAGAGAGCCAAGGCTTTTCATATCGTGGCATCCAAAGATTCGAAGGGCTTTGTGAGTCTGAATCCCGGGGAAGATATTATGCCGTATCCTCTTTCGGAAGAATCCCATTCATCGATTCAGCATACGGCCGTTCTTAGAGGAATTGCATATGTGGTGTCCGATTCGGGAGTTTACCGCTTACCGGCTATGGATGATGGGAAACCGGAGGATTCCCGGATAGAGAGTGTGGCATTACAGGGTTTGACAAAAGAAAAGCCGATTCCTTCGGCAGATGGGTATGAAATCGACGTTTTTAAGACGGACGGACCGGCATATGATGTGGTTACGCTTCCGGACGGAAATCTGGCAATTGCCTGCGGTGAGGCGGGAATCCGGATTACGGATAAGGAAATGAATCCGTTGGGATTACTGGATACCGGACATTCCGTAAAGGATCTGGCCGTCTTTGAAGATTATGTATATTCCGCGGAAAGTGACAGTATGGCAATTTATTTTTATGAAGAGGGTTCGCTTTCGGAAGTCGGAAGGGTAATTGATGAAGCATACAATGCCGAATTAAGTTCCATAGCGGTTTCCGCTGACGGACGACTGGCTTTAGTACAGGCCGGATACCGAAGATATCGTCTGATTAACTGTACGTATCGTTCCCATCCGTTTTTTAAGAAAAATCCCGATGATACCGAAACGGGAGAAATGAACGGACGAAATCTGTGTGTCGGACTGATTGACGAAAAGGTTCTCGGAATCGGCGGTACGGAAGCGATTTTGTGGTTTGAAGACGGCGATTCGGACGATTATGTTTCGTATCTCGAAGACAAGTCGGAACTTACAATGAATGAATGGACGAATATGGCATCTTTGGGAAGTGAGTGTATCTTAATAACGGAAAAAGGCTATACGGTTTATAATCCCGAAACGGGAGAAATCAGTACGGAATATGAAAGCGGAGATGATTATTTTAACGGGGAATGTGTAGTGGACGAAAATACGTTAATTATTGTTAAACCCCGCACCGGAGAAGTGAATATAATGGATCTTTCGGATATTGGAAATCCGGTGCCGGTTCTTCATCTGGATACGGATTATACGCCGGATCTTCCGATGTGCGCAGATAATGTTATTTATATTCCGTTAAGATATGATGGGGTAATGCGAATCATCCGGTCGGCTGAAGATTAAAAAACGGAACATACGATGTAAAAATCAAAAAACGATAAACAATGAACAACAATAAACAGCGTAACAGAAATACGGATTATATAGGATGGAAAAAGTAAAAAAGAGAAGAAAACATAAAATGTACGGACCGTATGAACGATATGTAAAACGTCCGCTGGATTTTATCCTTTCCCTGACGGCACTTTCGGTTTTAAGTCCGCTTCTTTGCACGGTTTCGATTCTAATTGTATTCGATATGGGGCTGCCGGTTATTTTTAAGCAGCGCCGGATCGGAAAAGATGACAAAGAATTCAGTCTTTACAAGTTTCGGTCCATGACAAATGAAAGAGATAAAAACGGTGTTTTTCTTCCGGATGATAAAAGGATAACGAAACTCGGAAGATTTCTTCGAAGGACATCCATTGATGAACTGCCGAGCCTTGTGAATATTCTGAAAGGAGAAATGGCAATAATCGGTCCGAGACCTTTGCCAACCAGATATTTAACAAGATACAATGAGAAACAGAGACGCCGGCATGAGGTAAGGCCCGGACTGTCCAATCCCGCAACCGTGAACGGACGGAATGCGCAGACATGGGAGCAGCAGTTTGAAGGGGATGTCCGGTATGTCGATCACATTAGTTTTTTCACCGATTTAAAAAGTGTGATTCAGACCGTGAAAGTGGTGCTGTTAAAAGAGGGTGTCACGGCCGACGACGGCGGCGCAAGGGGAGAATTTATCGGCAGTGCGAAAATCGAAGATTTAAAGACCGATGCCGAAGGAAATTATATGAAACTGAAAGGATTACGGAAAGAGAAAGATGAAAAAGATTTATATTGTCGGAGCCGGAGGACTCGGAAGAGAGGTCCTTTGGTGGATTAAGGATATTAATAAAGTGAAGCCCACATGGGAAATTGAGGGATTCTTAGACGACAACCCAAACGCACTTGACGGTTTGGAATGTGATTACCGCATCGTCGGTTCCGTTAAAGATAAAGAACCGGAAGAGGATGAGGAATTTGCACTTGCCGTAGCGTCTCCTGTTTTAAAGAGGGAGATTGTGCAAATTCTAAAATCGAAGGGCGCGAAGTTTGCCGCGGTTATTCATCCGACGGCGATGGTAAGTGAATTCGCTCATTACGGAGAGGGTCTTATTTTATTTCCCTATTCGAAACTTTCCGTGAATTCCACGGTCGGTGATTTTGTTACGATTCTTTCGTCACCGATCGGTCATGATACCGTAATAGGGGATTATTCCGTTATCAGCGGAAACTGCAACATCATCCGGAATGTCACAATCGGCAAAGGAGTTTTTCTGGCAGCAGGCGTATGTATTGCACAGGATATTCATGTCGGGGATGATGCTTATATCGGTCTCGGAAGTGTGGTTTTAAAAGATGTGGAGCCGGGAACAACCGTATTCGGAAATCCGGCGAGGGTTTTACCGAAGAATAAGGTCGGCGGAGGAAAAGTATGAGAAGCCGGCTTGCGGATCTGTTATATGAAAATGCTGTCAAAACTCCGGATAAAACGGCAATATACTGTGACGGTGAAGAGATTTCCTATAAGCAGATGGCGAATCTCGTCAGCCGGTATTCCAATCTGCTCCTTTATCTTGGAGCCGAATACGCAGATCATATTGCCATTCCCATGAACAACAGTATCGAATCCGTTGCATTATTCTTTACTGCTGCGGAACTCGGGGTCTGTGTGGTTCCGTTAAATCCGTCCCTGCCCGTGGAAGCGGTCAGAACGGCCATGCTTTCGGCAGATGTAAAGCATGTCATTGCCAGAAAAGCGTTTTATGTGCAGTGCGAGAAAAACGGAGGAATCGATATTCCCGGATTTGCGATTTGTCTGGATAAAGAATATCCCGGGACGGTTCCTTTTAAAACGATTGATGAAATGTCGAATTTCCGTCCTGAGGAGATACATGATATCAGCGGTTTGGAGAGCCTTATTCTTACCATGACTTCCGGATCTACCGGCTCTCCGAAGCCGATTGATTTAAGTCAGGATAATAAGTATGACCGGGCTATGGCACATATCCGTGTCTATAATCTTACAAAAGACGACCGGATTCTGGCGGCAACGCCTCTTTATCATTCGCTGGCGGAAAGGCTGGTCATTTTGCCGTTGATTCTGGGAGCGTCGTCCATACTGCTTCCGCGTTTTACACCGGCTTTGTGGCTTAAATGTGCGGAAGATTTAAAGCCGACGTTTACGATTGTCGTATCGGCACAGCTTGCACAGATCCGCGAACTTCTCGGAGATTCCGAAGAAAACCGGATTGGCAGTTTCCGCTCGATTGTATCTTCGTCCGCGCTTTTGGAACCGCTCGTAAAATACGATTTGATTCGTATTCTAGACTGCGAGTTTCACGAAATGTACGGAACTTCGGAGGTTTCAACGGTTACCGATATCTGTTTTCAAAAGGATAAAAGGAAGAAAAATTCTGTGGGAAAACCGTTTGACGAAGCGAACATCCGCATCCTTCGCAACATAAACGAAACGACGGATGAGACGGACTGTGTTTGCGGAGAAGTCGGGGAAATAGCCGTTAAATCAAAACTTCAATGCAAGGGATACTATAAGCAGGAGGAAATAATGAAATCGTCAATGGCCGGTGATTACTTCCGGACGGGTGATTTAGGCTATCTTGACGAGGACGGATATCTGTACTTTTTCGGAAGAAAGAAGGAATTAATCATTACCGGGGCGGTGAATGTATATCCAAGCGATATCGATACGGTAGTCGGGAAAATGCCGGAAATCAAGGAGTGTGCGGCTTTTTCCTATCCGGATGAAAGGCTCGGTGAGGTGGTGGCGCTGGCCATTGTTCCGAAAGAGGGAGCCGAGATTAATCTGCATGCCGTTAAGACGTATTGTGCACGGAATCTCGCCGATTTCCAGCAACCGCATAAATATTTTATCGTGGATGCCCTTCCGAGAAATGCGATGGGAAAACTTCTGCGAATGACCATACTCGATGCCGTTCGTAAGATGAACTTATAAAAAAACGAACTTAAAAGGGGTTTAATCAGGAAGAAAAATGGAAGAAATAAGGAACTTTATTGTAGATTATATCGAACGGGAATATACAATTCCGGGAGGAACCGATTTGGACCGGTTTAATTATGTGGAAGAAGGATATATTGATTCCATCGGACTGATTCAGTTTATTGCCGTAATCGAAGATGAATACGGAATTGAGTTTTCCGATGAGGAACTTTCCGGGGAAGAAATAAAAACGGTCGGGAGTCTTGTGAAACTGATATGTGAAAAGAGAGATTTCTATATGGGGGAAGGATGTTAAGATGAAGGATATCGTAACAATCGGCGTGGTCGGTGCAGCGCGTGCACTTGAACTTCATGCATTCGGATATAAGCGTTCGAATATTCCGTGCCGTTTAAAAACGGTTATGGCCAGACGCCCGGAACAGATTAACCGGGCCGTTGAGTTATATGGTTTTGAAAAAGGAACCACCGACTTTGAGGATCTTTTAAACGACCCGGAAATCGATGTCATTGATATATGTACGCCTCCGTATGTTCATAAGGAAGGTATCATCAAAGCCATGAAAGCGGGAAAACATGTTATCTGTGAAAAACCGCTGGTTGGCTATTTCGGTCAGCCGGGAGATCCGGAACCAATCGGAGAAAAGGTTTCCAAAAAAGTGATGTATGAGTACCTGTTAAAAGAACTGGAAGATATTGCAAAGGTACGAAAAGAAACCGGAAAGAAGCTGATGTATGCGGAGAATTTCGTATATGCTCCTGCGGTACTGAAAGCCGGAGAAATCATTCGGGCAAGGAAAAGCCGAATTCTTTATATGAAAGGAGAGGAGAGTTTAAAAGGCTCCAGTTCACCGGTCGCCGGGGAGTGGAAAAAAACGGGCGGCGGTATTTTTATGAGAAACGGAGTGCATCCTCTTGGCGCAATTCTTTATTTAAAGGAACAGGAATCGCTGGCACTGGGCCGGAACATTACGGTAAAAAGTGTCATCGGAGATATGGGATATGCAACAAAAAGTTTAAACGAGCATGAGCACCGGCACATAGAAGCAAGGCCTCAGGATGTGGAAGATGCGGGAACGGCAATTCTTACTTTTACGGACGGAAGTAAAGCCACGATTATTTCTACGGATAATCTTCTTGGCGGAAGTAAGAATTATGTGGAAATTTATGCAAACGATGCTGCCATAAACTGCCGGCTGACCATGAATGATGCGATGGAAACATATATGGTAGATGATGAGGGTATGGAAGGCGTTTATCTTTCCGAGATGCTTCCCATCGTCACGGGGTGGAACAAGCCTTTTGTCGCGGATGAAATGCTTCGCGGATACTGTAACGAGATTGTGGATTTTATGGGTGCGGTTTTGGAAGACCGTGAACCGGAGGGTTGTTTTGAACTTGCCGCACAGGTCATGAAGGTTACATATGCGGCATATTATTCGGCAGAAGAAGGCCGGAGAATCGATCTGGTGTAATTTCTTAAGATGTATAAATTATGAAACGAAGGACGGACAGACATGAGAGTACTTGTATTCGGAATGAGCGGAAGATTAACGGGCGGAATCGAAACGTTCTTACTTAATATGAGTAAGTTCATGAGCAGTGAATGTATTTTTGACTATGTCATCATGGACGGTATGAATATTCATTCCGAAACGATTCGAAAAAACGGAGGGAAAAGCTATGCGGTTGCACCTCTTCGGGAGAATCCCCTTCGCAGTTTTGTGATGCTTTATAAGGTGATTCGAAAAAACCGTTTGTCTCATCCGGTTGCCTATTTTAATCTGTTTTCCATGGTACATGTTGTTCCGATTCTTTTATGCCGCATAAGCGGCTACCGGATTGTTCTTCATGCTCACAACAGCAATCTTCAGCAAAACAGCAGATTATACCGCTTTCTGCATAAAACCGGCCGGTTATTGCTAGAAAGGATGAAGTGTCTTCGTATAACGAATTCGCCTGCTTCCGCGGCGTTTATGTTCGGGAAGGGATCAAAGGCAGGAATTGTCTACAATGCCATTGATGTGGACCGTTTTCGATTTAATCCCGGTATTCGTAAAAAAGTACGTGAGGAATACGGTCTCGGTAAAAAAATTGTTGTCGGTTTTTCGGGCAGGCTCTCTTCTCCGAAGAATCCTCTGTTTTTGGTGGAAATCTTTAATGAATTCCATAAACTTTGCGGGGACAGTGTCCTTATGATAGCCGGAGACGGAGAACTGTCTGAGGCGATGAAGAAGAAAGTCGGAGAGTACGGGCTTACAAAAGATGTTATTTTTCTCGGACATGTGAAGGATGTGGAAAAGTATTATCAGGCATTCGATTTATTTATTATGCCGTCGCATTTTGAGGGACTCGGAATCGCGCTTGTGGAAGCACAGAGTGCGGGGCTTCCGGTTGTGACATCCAAAGACGTGGTTCCGGCTATCGCAACCGTAACGAAACAGTGTAAAAGAGTAAGCGTAAAGAGTCCGGCAAAAATCTGGGCTGCGGATAGTATGAAACTATTCCGGGAATGGGAAGGAATGAACCGGGACGATGCTTATGAGATTATGAAGAGTTCAAAATATAACATTCGAAGAGAATCGCGTAAACTGGAGTATCTGCTTATGCGCGAGGGAAAACGTTAATGAAAGGTAATATTACAAAGGAAAAACCGCAGAGAGAAAAAAAGAATGTTCTGTATATTCTGCGCTGTATATACAGCGTGTTTATCGGCATCCTGCCGCTTTTAATGTTTGTGCGGCTGCCGTTTACCGAATACGGTCTCGGGACATTTTTTGCGCTTCTTTTTGTTCCGTTTGTTGTATTTTGTATGATTAAGGAACGAAAGAAGTTTAATTTTGACGGAATCTGTCTGATTGTATTTTTTGTCTATATTTTAATTCGAAGCATAAACAGCAAATCGGCGCTTTTATGTTATATGGCTGCATTCATACACATTACGGGCATATATGCCACCATCGAATGGAAGGTATTAAAAAAGACAATCGTTTCCGTTTCGATTTTTTCGTCCCTGGCTGTATTGTACCAGCGTTATCTGCTTTTATTCGGACTTAAGGTATCCTTTCTTCCGAATCCGATTCTGCTTTCCGAGTTTGCCAAGAAATCCTCGTTATACGACGGGAAAACATTCATCCGTACCTCGGGAATTTTTATCGAGCCGTCGCATTTTGCGGAGTATGCACTGATCGGGCTGATTTTTCTTGTTATTACGGCAAATGCGAGAAAGGTAAAAAAATCGGATTATCTATGGGCGTTTATCATTTCACTGGCGATTCTGGGAAGTACATCCGGAGTGGGAATTGCGGGTCTTGCAGGCGTAATAGGATTTTATATTCTGTTTGTCGGATTCGGTGAAAAACAGCCGGTTTATAAACGTTTCATCGTCCTCATTTCCATTATGGTTTTAGGCTTCGGTCTGATGTTTCTTATTCCGACAACCAGATATTCCTTAATCCGGATTTGGGGAAAGGTGAATAAATACAATGCCGTATGGGGAAGAACGGCACATTTTAAATATTATATGAGTGAGATTACCGGAGCGGCTCAGTGGATATTCGGAAAAGGCGCAACGGAATTCGAACATTTTCTGCTGGCATTTGCCAAAATCATTTATCAGTTCGGTTTCATCGGGCTGGCACTTCTTATCGGATCACTGGGGAGCTTTGTTTTTAAGAAAAACCGGACGGTGATGGCGATAAGTCTTTTATACATCGGATTCTTATTCTCTACCGGTTTGGTACGCTTCCTTAATCTGATTTTTTATTTCGGTGTTATTATGGCGGCGCAGGCTACCTTCCGTGAAATTGTTAAACAAAGAACGGAGGGAACGAATCATTCTTTACGGGAAAACAGGCCGAAGAAACTGGGACTGGTCACATACAGCAATTATAATTACGGTTCGGCACTTCAGTGCTATGCCACACAAAAGTATTTTTCCCAAAAAGGATGCGAGTGTGTACTGATTGAAAAAAATGACGGAAAATTCGAAGCAAAACTGGATCAGATTATTAATGCGATACTTGCCGGAATCATTTCTCCGGGCAGCATAAAGCAGATTGCCGCACGTCTTAAGGCACAAAGTGCAAAGAGTCTGACTCTGACGGCGGAATCGGTCAATGCCGTGAAGACTTTTAAAAAATCCTTTGTTCAAACCGAGCAGTATTCGCATGAGGAACTTTATGAAGAGGGAGACTCGCCGGATTATGATTATTTCCTTGCCGGAAGCGATCAGGTCTGGAACGGGGACCGGATTGACGGCTATGACATGTTCTTTTTACGGTTTGCCGCGAAAGAGAAACGAATTGCCTGGGCTCCGTCCTTTAGCGGAGAGAGTGTTGCAAAATATAATCTGGCTAAGTACAGGAAATATATTTCCGCTTTTTTCAAACTGTCCGTTCGGGAAGAAACCGGCCGGAAACTGGTTTATGATCTGACAAAACGTGAAGCGGAAGTTTTATGCGATCCTGTTATGCTGCTTTCCAAAGAAGAATGGCAAAAGGAGTATAAGGATCATACGAATATTCATTTGCCGGAATCCTTCGTTATGGCGTTTTTTATTGACGAACCATCCGAAAAAGCGATTTCGATGCTTCGTAAATTCTCATCGGAAAACAGGATGATTGTATCCTTTGGTTATCGCTATGCGCCTTATAAGGAGATTGCCTCGATGAACCATATCGACGGATCCCCTTATGATTTCTTAAATCTTTTGGACAATGCTTTGTATGTTGTTACGGATTCATACCACGCGACGGTTTTCTCGGCTTTGTTTCACAAGCCTTTTCTGGTTTATGAACGAAATTATACACACGCACAGAACCAATCGGTAAGAATCAAAGATTTCCTGAATGATATCGGAGCATCCGACCGGTGGGAGGTTTCGTCGCAGTCGGATCCCGGAAGGTTATCCGATGACAGCGAAGTATATGTTCGCACGGATATGTATTTAAAACGCATGAAGGAAAAAGCGGACGCCTATACGGAACCTCTTTTGGGAAACGGGTAAAGTGGTAAGAATGAATAAAAAAGCGGGCATTACAAAAATCAATATTGCGTGTTCCGTGCTGCTTCAGTTAACCGTTATCGCCGGCGGGATTGTGATTCCGAGAATTATTCTTACGCTGTTCGGGTCTGAAGTAAACGGTCTGGTTTCTTCCGTCAATCAGTTCCTGAATTATATCCAGCTTGTGGAGGGCGGACTCGGCGGTGTTGTCATGGCAGCATTGTATAAGCCTTTGCATGATAAAGACATGAAAAGTGTTTCGGAAATTTATTGTCATTCGGCTCATTTTTTCAGGCAGATCGGTTTTATCTATATAGCATATCTGGTTATTTTAGCCATTGTGTACCCGCTTCTCGTAAATACGGGATTTGGATATTTTTACAGTGTGGCACTGATTGTTGTGCTCGGTGTGAATCTGGCGGTTCAGTATTTTCTGTCGGTGTCCTACCGGCTTTTGCTGAATGCTGACAGGAAAGTTTATGTGGTGACTTTGATTCAGTCCGTGATTAATATTCTGAATGTTGCCTCTGCGGTTTTCTGCTTTTATTTCTTCAAAGATCTGCTTTTTATCAAAATCATCAGTGCACTCATTTTTCTGATTCAGCCGGTTGTATTTTCCGTCTATGTTAAGAAACACTATCCGATTGAGAATAATCTTCCGTTGAAAAAAGGGGTCTTAAGCCAGCGATGGGTGGCGTTCGGTAATAATTTTGCTTATTTTGTCCACAGGAATACCGATATTGTGGTTCTGACCGTATTTTCCACACTGTCGACGGTTTCGGTATACTCGGTTTATATGATGGTTGTTATAGCATTAAGAGGTGTAATTGAGGCGGTCTCTACCGCATTCGTTCCGTCCTTCGGAAAAGCACTGGCCGGAGGGGACAGGGAGGAACTGGCCAAAACCTTTGACATATACGAATTTGTCGTTCAGATTTC
Source organism: uncultured Lachnospiraceae bacterium (assembly GCA_900313265.1). Taxonomy (GTDB): domain Bacteria; phylum Bacillota; class Clostridia; order Lachnospirales; family Lachnospiraceae; genus UBA3766. Next base: position 22,797 of record OMRN01000383.1, read on the forward strand.
GAGTTATGTTCTTTTTTCCTGCTGCCTGATACTGATTGTTCCTTTTGTCATGATCTATACGATGGGAATTAACGATGCGGATTATTATCAGCCGGTTTTTGCCGTACTGATTGTTATTGCGGAGTTTATATGCGGTATTCGGGAACCCTTTATTCGCGCGGCATCCGCTGCGGCCATGTTTAAAAAAGTTGCACCTCATGCTTTTATCGAAGCGGCGCTCAATATAATGATTTCCCTTATTCTGATCGGAAAATACGGGATTGCCGGAGTGGCAGTCGGAACGATAGTTGCAATGGTATACCGGATGATTGCGCAGATGGTTTTGGTAGGAAAAGGAATTCTTCACCGTTCGATGGCAAAATCCGCTTTAAGAACGGTCGTGCTTGTTATCGTATTATTGGGGACGTATTTTCTGTTCGGATGGTTTGGCCCGAATGGCATTGAAAGTATAGGGGCATGGATTGTTTACGCTGTCATAACATTTGTAATTCAGTGTATTGTAGCGGCAATGCTTGGCATGATTTTATACCGGAATGCAATGACGTCATGCTTTAAGAAACGCGAAAAGTGACCGTCTGCTTCGTTAAAATCCGTTTCGGGGAACGGATGTGGATGCGGAATGAATAAACATTATATAAACATTGAATTTATCATTTTAAACTCCGGCAAAATATGGTAAGGTTATAGTAGGGTAGTTTGTAACTGTTTTATGGGGGGATGTTTTATGGCTATAATTCTGCTGGTTGACGATGAATCTTCCAAGCTTGAACAAACAAAGCAGATGCTGGAAGAATCATACGACCTCTTATGCGCTGCTTCCGCCAGGGAGGCGCTTTCTGCCTGCGAGAGCGTGAAACCGGATTTGGTTATCACCGATTTTATGATGCTTGATATTACCGGTTTTGAAATGCTTCAGATTCTGCAGGATTTCTACATGGAGAAATTCCCTGTTATTTTTATGACGGAAGATTCCACGGAAGAAGCCGACGGAAGAGAGTACTTCCATTCGGGAAATGTTGAATTTCTCACCAAACCGGTGGAACAAAGTCTTTTACTTGATACAATAGCGGACCTTATGTCACACAGGGATGATATCGAAGAAGCGGAAATCACCATTGACAAGCTGACGGGGTTTTTATACGAAACCGGAATTACCGAGCATTTTCCAGCGGCCTGTGCCGGTAAACAGGGGACGCTGATGATTGTGGATCTGGACAGTTTCAAACTCATCAACGACCTTTACGGCTATGAGGTGGGAGATAATGTTTTAGGTAATTTTGCGGATATTTTAAAGAATAATTTAAAAGATGATGATCTTTTCGGCAGAGTCGGAGGCGACGAGTTTATCATTTTTACGACGGATATTATTACGGAAGGGGAGCTTGCCGATTTTACCAACCGTGTTAACAAACAGCTTGTGATTCGCTCCAGGGAACTGTTAAGCGGAGAGAGAATGATCCCTCTCGGCGTTTCCATCGGGGCGGTTTTTGTTCCGAAATCCGGAACGAATTACGACGAACTGTACATTCTGGCCGAAAAGGCGCTGGAAATGGTAAAGCAGAACGGAAAGCACGGTTATGTGGTTCACCATGAAGTCGGAAAAATCGATGTTTTCGACTCGGATCCGGAAGAGGATATGCGAAGACTCAGCCATATTCTGGAACAGAATAACGATTCGGACACGGCTTTATGGTTAAACCAGGACGATTTCAGCAGTGTATACCGTTTTCTGTCGCGTTTTCTTGCCCGTTATCAGGATGAGAATGCGTACGGAAAAGCCTATAAAGTATTATTTACCATCATTCCGAATGACGAAAATATGGACGGCGAACGTTTTGAGGAAATTGTCCGCCGGTTCGGGGATACGGCAGTCAAGCAGCTTCGTAAAAGCGATTTGATGATGCAGAGCAAGAACAACCAGTTCCTGCTTCTGTTGCCGGTTCTGGATGAGAAATACGTCAATGTGGTAATTCAGCGAATCAAACTCAGGTTCTTCAGAAGCGGTCTGATGAGTGAAGTTTCCATTCTTCATACCGAGGAACTGGCCGATTTCTCGAATCACCGCTGATGATTTTATCATCATAATTCGAAAGCCGGAAAAATTCAGGTCAGATGCGAAAAAAAGAAAAGAACAATTCATACGGGTTAAAAAAGCTTGCCGGGATTATATTCATAATTCCGGTATGTCTTGTTATGAGCATTTTTCCGGCATGTAACAAACCGGAACCGGACCCTTTGGAGGAAGAAGTAATTGCCTGGGAAAAGGATACTTTTCCGCAGTATGATATGGACGGATATTACGAGGAAGACCAGATTCTTCTGCCTAGATTTTCCCATTCTTTTGCGGGTTTTGCCGAGGTGGAGGGAAGGCAGGGCGTGGCCTGGGAAAACGGAATGTATTATGTTTCCGGGACCGGTTCTTTGTGGAAGTATAATGCGCACTGGCGACAGGCCGGAGTTAACAGATTCCCGTTTCGTGAGATTCCGGACAGCGTGAATCATATCGGGGATATCGATGTCTATAACGGAGAGATTTATGCGGCGGTCGAATACTTTAATGCCGGCAGTTCAAAGAATCCGATGGTGGCGATTTATGATGCAAAAACGCTGAAGTTTAAACAGTCTTTTCCGATTGATGCATCGAGCGGTCAGACGGAAATATCCGGGGTCACGGTAGACTACGATAACCGGATTATCTGGACCTGCTGCTGGACGCAGGGCGAATGCGGCAGATATCTTTATAAATACGATCTTTTAAGCAAAAGGTATCTTGGAAAGGTTCAGCTTCAGGCAATGCCCTCGCAGGTGCAGGGAATTGCGTATTACGACGGATGGATTTATCTGTCGGCGGATGACGGAGATGCGGATTTAAAAGAACCGGATCATGTTTACCGTTGTCAGGTTGACCTTTTAAAAAGTGCATTCCGTGTGGGGATGGAACAGGAAATAAGTGACGTGACTATGCTCGGAGAACTCGAGGGGATTACGTTTGACAAAGCAAATCTTCGGATGGTTGTCGTGTATAACTACGGAATTCGTATCCGGCTCGGCAAATCCTACGGTTTCTATCCGGGATTTGACAGGGAAATTCATGAAGTATACACCTATGATCTTAAGAAAAAAATCCGTCCGGTCGATTATTCCGCGTCTGTCAACTGGGTGGAAAAACCGGGAACGCTTTCGCATGATGCGGATGTGTTTATGATTCTTCCTGCGGTTGATGCACACAATACAAAGCGCGGAAATGAGGATATCACGAATAACCATACCGTGGGATTATTCCGTAAAACACTGAATATGGAAAAAGGAATTGTGGATGGTTCGGCGGACATTTATGCACCCCTTTACCGTCAGGCGACCATCGGCTGCTATATTCAGGATGACGGTTATGCAAGCGACCGAAGCGATTCGGTAAGCGGAGGTGCCGGATATGCCGATCTGGCCTATTCGGATATACGTTCCGCATGGAGTTATTATGCGAAAAATCTGAACAATTCACGTCCGGTTATTCTGTTCGGATACGGCGAGGGCGGGGATATGGCGCTTCGGCTGTTAAAGGAATTCGGCGATGAGGGAATTTTAAAAGAACGTCTGGTGGCGGCTTACATTATCGGAACCGGAGTGACGGAGGAAGACCTTTCGAAATATCCGTATTTACAGATGGCCGGGGGCGAGGAAGATACCGGTGTCATCGTCAGTTTTACCGCAATGAATCCCGATGCGGCCATGCTTCTTTCCAAAGAATATGCCATTAACCCGCTGAACTGGAAAACGGACAATACCGCAGCCGGAAAGAGACTGAACAAGGGATGTGTGCGTGTGTCCTCTCTCGGAATTGTTACGGATACTTATCCGAATTTCTGCGGGGCTTATCTGGATGAGGCAAGCGGACGGCTGATTGTAACCAACATGGAAAATTCCGATGCGGTTATTCGTAAAGAGGAAGGTTATTATCCTCCGGGAGATTATACGGCATATGATTTAATGCTTTTTTACCGGAATTTGGAAGAAAATGTCGGAAAGAGGATTCATGCATTTTTGGCACAATGAGAAAAGGATTGTTGTATTTTTACAACCCGGAAAAATCCGGACGGTAAATTTTAAATTGACAGAACGATAAAAATAGTTTATTCTGTCAAAGGATAAACACTTTGTCCTTTTAAAGTACTATAGTGGAGACAAAAAATGACTTTCGGTAAAAGTAATGCACAATTAAATAAGGCATCCGCTTTTGCTTTTTCCTTTTTCAAAGCCTTTTCTTTTGAAGGCTTTTATTGGCGTTGGTATTTTAAGAATG